>DAIOEN010000049.1:0-38812 GCA_036746235.1 Vulcanimicrobiota bacterium
TGGAAGAACTGATTACAGGGGTAATACAAAAATTTCAACTATTCATTGAAAAAAAAGATATAAAAATAAACATTCAAAATAAAAATAATATGAGTCACGTATTTATAGACAGAAATAGAATAACCAGAGTCGTTGAAAATCTGCTTAACAATGCTATTGATTATTCACCGATGGCAGGCAAAATTGAGATTATACTGATAAAAGATAACGGCCATTTTTCAGTTTCCATAAAAGATGAAGGTCCCGGTATATCAGAAGAAAATAAAGAAAAAATCTTTGAGCCATTTTTCAGAGAAGATACGTCAAGAACAAGAGAAACAGGAGGTACAGGTCTTGGACTTGCTATTGTTAAAAAAATAATAACACTCCATAAAGGTAAAATAATGGTTGAAAATCCAGGTCAGAAGGGAGCGTTAATAACCTTCACGATTTAACAGATGGTGGTTCTCGCTATGAATAGCTTTTATTATTTTTACCCGTTCCGTATCACACCTGATTAATTTTCTGAGAGCATATAATTTTATCAGACTCTTATTCCATCGTTCTTCTTCTCCTATGATCTTCTTTAATAATTCTATTATATGAATAAATCTCTCCACAAGTATAAGGAATGATGTTCCATCTTTCTCTTTCATAAGTCACCTCACTCTTTTTCTGTATCAGAAAAAAAAATATGTTTGATGAATTTTTTAACAGGCTCAAATTCCAGTTCAGTGTGTCGAACCAGATTTATTGCATTGCTCATCTTATTATGTGAATGAAGAAATAAATTATTTTCTTTCTTTATTCCCTTGAGGATTATATAGGCAACAAGATAGTTGTTTAAAAACTGCTTTATCGTTCCGATTATAACGTTCGTGAGGCTGAGGCTATTATTTTCCGTCTCTATTTTAAATATCAAAAGCTGTATCTTTCTCATTTCTTTATCAATTTCTATTTCTGTGTTCGAAGAATTGAATTTTTCAATAATTCTCTCAAAAGACTCTAAAAGATCGGGGCCAAAAATATTGCCTTTATACTCAATTAAAGTCAGAAGTCTCTCAAGACTTCTGACTTCATATTCCATAACTTCTTCTACCAGATTCATAATCATCCCTCCGGCATAAAATATAAATACTGGAATATATTATAAGATAAATTCATTTCAGAAGTTTTCTATATTTGTAATAATTTGTGACAGAATGCAAAATATTGTAACTATAAAAAGGCAAACCTGCCGGCATCCGGCAGGTCAGTCAATTAAATATAATACCTGGATAAAGGCCTTTACATCATACCCATGCCCGTACCCATACCATTAAAACCACTCATCTGCTGTCTCTTTGCATCCATCATCATATGTAATTCCTGTTTTTCCTGTGGATTTAAAGTCTGTTCAAATTGTTCAAACTTCTGGGTGACTTCAGATGTTAAATTATTACCGCCAACTGAGTTCATGCCCTGCATACCCATGCCCTGCATACCCGGTGGCGGAGGTGGAGGTGGCTGCATGCCATTCATACCCTGCATACCCATACCCTGCATTCCACCCTGCATTCCAGGTGGTGGCGGTGGTGGCTGCATACCATTCATACCCTGCATACCACCCTGTTGAGACTGACGAAAAGCCTGACGTTCTTCAGGGCTGAGGCTCTGCATAAACTGGTGCATTTTCTCTCTGACTCCACTTGATTGTCCCTGCATCCCATAACCAATACTTCCGATCATTTTCATTCCTCCTTAATTTTCTGTAGTTATTACATCTGTTCTGGAAATATTGTAAATCAAATTTATGTCAGAAGTATTCTGTAATTGTAATAAATTACAACAAACTATTACAAATTACAACTTTATTGTTCGAGGACGTAAAAATTTAATTAGAGTTAATAGTGAAAAGAACAGGAAATTACTCACTGTTCACTTTTCACTTCTTATTATCCTTCAATAGGATTATCATCCAGAACTTCTGTTATTTTCTTTTCAATTTCACATAACATATGCTCGGCTTTTTCTGCGAGAGAAATTATCTGTTCAGACATTTCATCTCTGTCTAATTGTCTCTCTTTCAATGATTTTATCTGGATTTCTGCTGGTTCATCCGAAGGGGTTTCGCTTTTTTCACAGGCTACGGGCTGTTCTTCTGAATTTTCTCCGGAAGAAATCTGGATTTCTGCTTTTTCTCCGGGAAGGGTCTCCCCTTCTTCACCGCCTACAGGCTGTTCTTCTGAAGATTGCTGAACTTCTGGCTTTATATTATGTAATTCGGCAACCATTTGCCAGGCTGAAAGATATATTTTCATGGCTTCTATTATCTTTTTGTTAACAGGAGACATAATATCTTTAAGCTTTTTCGATGAAACCATACCGTTTCGTTCTTCTTTTTCAGTATTTGTAAGTATAACTTCTATATTTTTCATTTCATTATGAATAATAGAAATTTCTTCAGGGGAAGGTTCTATAACAGAAGTAACCTGTTTAATTTTCTGGAAAACCGGTCTCTGAGAAAAATCATTACTGGTTCCGACTGCAGCAAGCATTTTCTGCATAGCTTTAAATTTATAATGCATGTCAACACCTCATTAAAAAATATAAATATCTGTATTTACCGGGTACAATCTATATCAGGCCTGCTGTAACTATAAGAATAGATAATTATGAATATATTGGCATTATTCTACTGTCCCACTTCAATTCCTACTACTGTATACGAAGGACTGAAAATAAATCTGATCCCTGCATAACTTAAATATACTCCGAATGGATTGGATATTACATTTTTCACATAATCATACTGTGTAGTTTGTTTCAGTAACACCTCACTGCCCTGGTAAAGTTTCTTTACATCGTCAATTCTAGATCCGACTCTGATGCCTTTTGAAGTCTGGAATCTCGGATTTGTTGTTATAATATTGGACAAAACCTGACCTGAACTGAAATAAAATATCATACCAAAATCAGGATAATGATTGACCACACAGGAGGCACCGCTGTTATCTTCCACTTTACCGGGATTACCAAGAGCATATGTTATCTGTTCCATAGTTACTCCTCCTACCTGAAAAGGACCTATTCTGCCTCCATCAATGACATAATCAAAGCCATTTGCCTGCTGATTTATCTGTTGATTGCCACCTGAATCGGATATTGCCTGTAAAGCAGCAGCCTTATTATCCTTTGCATAGCTGTTATTCGGATCTATAATTAAAACATTATCATAACATTTTATTGATTCTTTATATTTTCCCAGATAGTACAGAGCACTTCCTTTATTAAACCAGGCTTCTATATTACTGGCATTTACGCTTAAAGCCGCATCATAATATTTAATTGACTCTTCATACTTTCCCTGATCAAATACCTGATTTCCGTATTTAACCCAGTCTTCCGAAGTTTCTGCTCTCGCAGGTAAACTGATAAAAAAGAAAAAGATACAAATGTTGAATATAATAGACATTCTGTGGTTCATATAGTTGCCTCCTTAATTTATTTAATAAGCATATAGCAAGTCCAGGAACTCACTACCTGTTTATTCTAGCTTCAAAGTGTTATTAAAGTGTTTGAAAACTGTAAAAAAATGTAACAATTTATGACAGAGTATAGTAAATTAAAATTTTCTAAATTTCACCAATTAAAAATTAAAAGTGCTATAATTCTAGATTAATATTTCCTAAATATTTCGACATATTAACCGATATAAATACTATACAGAAAAATCATCAAAGGGAGGAAACTGTATATGGCGGGAAAAATAAAAGAAATAATTGATATTATTATTACACAGCGTGGGAAAGCCGATGAGAAGCTCGTATCAATGTTGAAAACAAAATTAATTTTAAAGGGTATACACCCGGATAAATACAATCATACGTCTATAGATTATCCGCCTGTTATTCAAAAATTAGAAAAAATGGCACGAGAACTCGGTGTAAAAATATCACATATGGAGGATTCTAAACAATGAAAAACATCCTTGCAGCCTATTCGACAAAAAATTCCGTTTCAGAAATTATAGAAGATCTAAAAGATCAGTTTTATGGACTTAAAAGTCAAATGCTGATTTATTTTGCATCATCAAATATAGATCAGAAAAAACTTGCAGTAGAAATAGGGAGAGCCTTCCCTGAAAACATAGTTTTCGGATGTTCCACAGCAGGTGAAATTATAAGTGGAAAGATGCTGAAAAATTCGGTAGTAGCCATGGGTTTTTTCAATAATATTATCAAAAAAGCTTCTGTAGAGGTTATTGAACATATCAAAGATACATCAGAGGAAGATATAGAAAGAAAGGTCAGGATTGCTTTTAAAAATTTTGAAAATCACTTCGGTGTATCTGTAAAAGATATGGATTTTAGAAAATATGCAGGTATTATCCTTATAGACGGTTTGAGTTGCGCAGAAGAAAGACTTATGGAGGTAATAGGTGACTTAACCAATGTTATATTCGTAGGTGCCTCTGCAGGTGATGATATAAAATTCAAAGAAACTTATGTTTATGGCGGTGGTCACTGCTATACAAACAGCGCAGTCCTGGCCATTTTCGAACCTGATACCGAGTTTGACATAATTAAGACTCAAAGTTTTTGCACGACAGGTAAAAAACTGATAGCAAATAAGGTTGATGTAAAAACACGGACTGTAATTGAGTTTAACAACAAACCTGCTGCTCAGGCTTACGCAGAAGCCCTGGAGGTAACTATTGATCTGGCAAATAACTATTTTATGACAAATCCCATAGGACTCATGATAAAGGATGAACCATATGTAAGAAGTCCAAAGGAAATCAAAGAAAATTCTATAGTCTTTTTAAGTAACCTCCTGGAAGGTATGGAACTTGAACTATTAAAATCTACAGAGATAATTAAAGATACCCGTAAAGCCGTTTTGGATAAAATAAATGAAATGGGTGACCTTTCAGGTATTATAAATTTCCATTGCATCCTTCGCACACTTGAACTGGAGCAAAAAGGCACAGGAGAAGATTACGGAAAGATATTTTTAAATATTCCTACTATCGGTTTCAGTACCTATGGAGAAGAATATCTTGGCCATATAAATCAAACTTCTACCATGCTTGTATTCAAATAATTTATGGAGTAACTTATGTTTTTATCAGATGATTTTCTTCAATCTCTTAATATTATTAATTATTCCATGTCTCCTCTCTTTCATATTATATATATTAATAAAGCCATTAAACATATTTCAGGAAGAGATGCTGAAGATTTCTTTAAAAATCCATCTTTATGGATGGATCTTATACATCCTGATGATACGGAAACTGTAAAGAAATCTTTAACAGTATATCCCTTTAATATAACATATCGTATAGTCCATATTAACGGCGATATAAAATGGCTGAGTAACCGGGGAGTAATGGATACAGGCAAAGACAGGATAGATGGAATAATAATTGATATTACAGAACAAAAGCAAATTGAAGAAAAACTGAAACATAAAAGTAAAGTCCAGAGTTTATTCCTTGATAATATAACATTACAGACCTGGTATTTAACAGATGAAGAAACCTATGGAGGTGCCAATAAAAGTCATGCCACTTTTCTCGGAATAGGTGAAAAATCTTTTCCCGGCAGGTCATTATATTCTATTTTTCCTCATGACATAGCAGAAAATTTTGTAAAAAATAACAGAAAAATATTTCAATCAAAAAAAACTGTATGTACGGAAGAATGGATGGCCAGTTCAGGAGGCGAATTAAGTTTATTTTCTGTTACAAAAATACCGATATTGGCAGAAAATGGTCATATAGAAGGTGTTTTATTTTCTGCAGACGATATAACAGACAGGAAACTTGTAGAAAAGGTGCTTATGGAAAGTGAAGAAATCTTCCGTATGATCAGTATATCCGCCCAGGATGCAATTATTATCATAGACAGTTCAGGCCTGGTGACTCACTGGAATCCTGCTGCAGAGAAGATCCTTGGATACAGTGAAATCGAAATTCTCGGAGAGACTCTGGAGAATACTCTTGTGCCCCCGGCCTGCAGGGAGACATATAATTCTATTTTATCTTCCTGGCAGAAAACAGGCGAATGTGATGCAACAGGTAAATGTAACGAAATTATTGTTTTAAGAAAAGATGGAAGAGAAATCAATGTAGAAATGTCTCTTTCATCGGTAAAACTGCAGGAGCAATGGCATGCTATCGGAATAATCAGAGATATTACGGAACGAAAATCTATGGAAGTACTGTTAAAAAAACAGACAGAAGAACTCATCAATACCAATCAATTGTTACTGCAGGCCAAGGAAGATGCTGAAATAGCCAATAGAACAAAAAGTCAGTTTGTGGCAAATATGAGCCATGAAATACGGACACCAATGAATGGCGTTATTGGTATGACAAGCCTTCTTTTAAATACCGATCTGACTTCAGAACAGATTGAATATGCGGAAACTATACGTAAAAGTGCCGATGCACTTCTTTTAATTATCAATGATATACTGGATTTCTCGAAGATTGAAGCAGGTAAAATCAGTCTTGAGCCATCGGATTTCAGTATAATAGAACTGATGGAAGACACATCGGATTTACTGGCATTAAAAGCCCATGAAAAAAATATTGAATTCAATTATTTTATATACAGAGATGTTCCGAATTATATAACAGGAGATCATGGAAAAGTACGTCAAATCCTCATAAACCTCTGTAATAATGCCATTAAATTTACAGAAAAAGGGGAAGTAATGGTCAGAATAATACGGGAAGAAGAGGAAGAAAATAAAATTACAATCAAATTCATCGTTTCTGACACAGGTATCGGTATAGGGAAAGAACAAATGAGCCATCTGTTCAAGCCATTTTCCCAGGTAGACGGTTCAACTACCAGAAGATACGGAGGAACAGGACTGGGTCTGGTCATTTCAAAAAAACTCGCAGAAATGATGGGTGGCACAATCGGAGTGGAAAGTAAAGAAGGTGCAGGTTCCACATTCTGGTTTACGGCAGTATTTGAAAAAACCATTCAACCTGAAGAAGAATTTATCGCAATAACAGAGGAACTCAAAAAATATCGCATTTTAATTATAGATGATAATGAGACAAACAGGTTTATATTAAAAGAATATTTAAAAGTGTGGGGCTGCCGGTTTGATGAAGCTCCCGGAGGTATACAGGCCCTTGTAAAATTTTATCAGGCCTGTGAATCAAACGATCCTTTTGAAATAGCCCTCCTGGATATGCAAATGCCCGAAATGGACGGACTTACACTGGCCAGGCAGATTAAAATGAGTCCGCAGCTTAAAGGTACTATTTTACTGTTACTCACATCCATGGACAGAAGATTCGATTTACTCAATCAGGAACCTGTTTTCGACGCATGTCTTAATAAACCGATTAAACAATCAAATTTATTAAATACTCTTCTCACTATTATCGGGAAACAGAGATTACAAAAAGAAGAAATTTTACAGGATAAAGGAGTTAAAGTTAAAATTGAAGAACAGGCTGCAGGAAAGAATAAATATCATGTTCTTGTTGTGGAAGATAATTACATCAACCAGAAGGTTGCACTCCGTATATTAAGCAAACTCGGTTACTCCGCCGATAGCGTAGGTAACGGGAAAGAAGCTATAAAAGCTCTGGAAATGGTACCTTATGATGTTGTGCTTATGGATATACAGATGCCAGAGATGAATGGTTTTGAAGCAACTGAAATTATAAGAAATTCTGCGTCCAGAGTTTTAAATCATCATATCCCTGTTATAGCAATGACAGCCCATTCTATGAAAGGTGACAGAGAAAAATGCATTAAAGCGGGAATGAATAATTATATAGCAAAACCTGTTAAGCTGGATGAAGTTGCCCAGATTCTTGAAAAAGAATTATCTCTCGTAAGATTAAAAAATAAAAATGAACATATCAATCTGAAAGAAACGTCATATAAAGAAATTTTTGACTGGAAGAATCTGCTTATCAGACTGGATGGAGACGAGGAATTTGCCAGAGAAATTTTAAGAGATACTATAGAAGATAGTAATATAAAAAATCTCAGAAAACATTTAGAAGAAAATAACATTAACGAGCTGATTACTGTGGCTCACTCAATGAAAGGTGTCTATGCCAATATCGATGCATTTAAATTAAAAGAAGCAGTAAGTGACATAGAATTAACTGCAAAACAAAAGAAATTAGACAGTCTGGAACCACTTATCACCAGGTTAGAAGAGGAATTAGAAAGATTCAAAAAAGTAATCAGTCATATTGTATATTAGTGAATAGTGAGTAATGTAATGTTCTTTTCGCTACTTATGTTTCACTCTAATTAAATTCTAACAACTGAAATACACTATAGTTATTATCCCGCTTCCCTCTGAGTTTCACCTCAAATATTACAAAATATTACATATTTTTACATATTATCCAAGAAAAATAAAAATTCTGTAACAAATTTAACTTAAAGTATAATTATTCCCCAATGGATAAAGTAAAAACCAGAAAGGATGGATAATATGATTAATTGTATCGGGCAGAGTAGTTTCGATCCAGCCGAAATGGTTCAAAAAATGTTCAAAAAACTTGATACAGACGAAAATGGCAGTATAAGTAAAAGTGAACTGGAGGAAATGCTCAAAAACAGGAAAAAAAATAATACTATCACAGACAGGGAAGAAACAGAAAAGCTTGATGAAATATATAGTAAGCTTGACACAGACAGCAGTGGAGATGTAAGTGAAGCAGAACTGGAGGCAGGGATGAAAGAACTTACCCCTCCTCCCCCGCCTCCGCCTCCACCTGCAGACATACTTAAATCAATGGTAAACACATTAAATAATTATTCTTCCGATGAATCTTCTACACAGAATATACTGGATATTCTGACTAAAGTAGAAAATGGAGAAGATATTACCGATGAGGACAAATCTACACTCCATACCTTTGTAAACCAGTTACAGGCTACTATCGGTTCATCAGGAACCAGTGATAATAACTGGAAAGGACTGTTTGTCAATTCTCTCCAGGGATAATAGAAGGGTGAAGCGTGAATGGTAAAAGACTTTATGAAACGCTATGGTCTTAAAGGCATAAGAACAATAGAAGAAATATATACAGATTATGACAGTGAAACTTTTATAAAAGACATGAGCTTTACCAGAAAGCCTGATGAAATAATGAAGTCCATGTTCAGTAATATGACAGGTACGTCTTATTCGGAAATAAATGTTATTTTTAATATTCTGTCTAAAAAACAAAATGGAACGGAACTGAATGAAGAAGAAAAACTAAAACTTTATTCATTTACAGACAGATTACAGTCTGCATTTAACTCAAGTATTGTAGGGCAGGCAGGCAGAAAAGGAATGTTTGCAACTGCATTAAAATAATTTTATCTAATTACCGGTAATATCTATAAAGTGATGGAGAAATATTCATCACTTTATATTTTCTGCAGAAATAAGCATAAATTCAGTTACGTTTTAATATAACTTACGAAAGGAGGGAAGATTTTTATGTCATAGTCCGGTAAGTAAGATAGAAAATCAAAGGCATACCGGACAATAATATGTGGATAATATATTACAGAAAGGTCTTTATAAAAATAGACCTAAATATTAAAACAAGGAGGAGAAAAAAAATGAAAAAATCAATAATAATTGGAACTATATCCCTGGTATTAATAAGTTTATTTACAGGTTGTGGTGGAGACAGTACTGTTCAGCTCATAACAACTCCTACCGGCACGACTGTCACAGCAACTCCTACTACCGGTACCGGTGCAACAGCGACTCCTACTACCGGTACCGGTGCAACAGCGACTCCTACTACCGGTACCGGTGCAGACGGAGTTTATACACAGAACGGTGGCACAGTATCACAGACAGGTAAATCTTACAGTTCAACTACTGCTGACATTTCTGCCGTCACTATTGACGGAAGTGGTAATTTTACTCTAACAGATTCAACTATTACAAAATCTGGCAACACATCATCGGCTGACAACAGCAGTTTCTATGGCCTCAATGCAGGTGTACTGGTAAAAGGTTCCAGTAAGATGACTCTATCTAATAGCAAAGTAACCACAACCGGCACAGGTGCCAATGGTATTTTTGCCTATGGCAGTGGAGCTGAAATTAATGTATCCGATACAACAGTTATATGTACAGCCCAGCTTGGCCATGCCGTGATGGCAAGCGGGGGCGGCAAGTTAACTGTGTCCAATGTAAACATGGCTACAGACGGGGCAAACTCAGGAGCCATTGCAACAGACAGAGGAGGAGGAACAATAAGTGTTACCGGTGGTAATGTGACTACTTCGGGAGCAGATGCACCGGGTATTTATTCAACAGGAACCATAACAGTTTCAGGTGCCACCATTTCCGCTACCGGTTCTGAAGGGGCTGTCATAGAAGGAGCAAATTCTATAGCCCTGATAGATACAAGCCTGACATCAAGCAAAGCAAACAAATGGGGTGTCTTAATATATCAAAGTATGTCCGGTGATGCCGAAGGGACACAGGGAACCTTTACAATGAACGGTGGCACACTCGCTCATACAGCAACAGATGGTCCGTTATTCTATGTTACAAACTCTACAGGAATAATTACTCTGAAAGGTGTGAACGTTACAGCCGCTTCCGGTACAATTATAAAAGCCAGTACAGGGAACTGGGGTACAGGTGGCTCCAATGGCGGGAAAGTAAACTTCACTGCCGACGGACAGAGCCTGACAGGCAATCTGATTGCTGATAGTTCCAGTACCATCACTGCAGTTTTGCAGAACAGTTCCTCACTGAATGGTTACATAAACTCCGGGAATAGCGCAGGTGCAATAAATCTGACAATGGATTCATCAAGTATATGGAATGTTACGGCAGATTCTTATCTGACTTCTCTGAGCGATACAGGAGGAATTTCCGGTACGACAATCACCAACATTACAGGCAACGGCCACACTGTCTATTACAGCAGCAGTGCATGCCCGGCACTCGGCGGAAAGACTTATACATTAAATGGTGGAGGAAGCCTGGTTCCAAGATAGTTCATTATTAAAATTCATTATTAACTAACAGGCATGACCGGAGCGGTCACAACCATATATGAAAATAACAGACAGTAAAGCATAAGACTGTATCATTTTCATATAAATACCAGGCATAAGAAGTGCCTGGTATTTTACTGTGGTAAGCATAAATAATACATATGGCTCTTGTGACGCGTAACGCGTAACGGTAGTAAATCGGTAAATACTCCACTAAATACAATTGCCCGGCTTTGCCTGTCCGGCGCTCTTACGGAAAAATCTAAACTGGAACATCCAGGTTTGATAGAGCTTACATCATGCCACATTGCCTTATATGCGATTTAGATACACCTGTTCTACCGTGATATTTTTCCTCCAGAGCACCGGACAGGCAAAGCCTTATGATTGATAGTCCAATTTTATAGCGTTATGAGAAGGCATTACTAAGTACCGTAACAGGTAAAAGGGTACCCGTAAAAAGCTTCTGCCTGGCAGGCTCTGGAGAAGAAAAATTCGTTTTTTCTATAGTATAAAAAATTAAATAAGGGTTAATTTATTGTCTGTAAAACAAATTATATAAGGCAAATTATTTTTCTTCGTAAGAGCCTGTCAGGCAGAAGCTGATAAAATGGTTACTAATTTACCCGGTGCGGTAATAAGTTTATATCGTGAATGAGAGTATTTCTGGAATAAAAAGCCCCGGGTAATCTCTCAAAAACCCGGGTTTCAAGGAGAAGTGTTATTTTTTTATTTAAATGTCACATTATCACTTTAAAAAGATTGTCCCAGTCCTATATTCAAACGTCTATCACCATTGTCGTTCCTGATGGAATAATCAAGTCTTATAGTACCCAGGCCAAGAGCAGGAACATCGACTCTCAGACCAATTCCCTGATCGGTATTTAATCTTTCAAATAAACCTCTGGTGGAGTCATGAGTAGAAACATTACCTGCATCAAAGAAAAGAGCACCCTGAAGTATTTTAGTATTCAATATAGGAAAACGGTATTCTGCCTGCAATAAAACTATATTGTCACCTGTAAACTCACCTGCTTCATAACCTCTTAAATTATCACCTCCAAGAGCAAACTGCTTCGAAAGAGGAAGTGAACCGGAACTGCTTCCGGCAATGGCTCTGAAAGCAATAACTTTGTTTCCCAGAGGAACATATTTCCTGCTATCTACATAATATTTGGTAAAATCAAAATCTCCGCCAAGCCAGCCGGCCTGTTCTATATAAAAATTATTATATAACCCTGAATGAGGATTAGTATAAAGATCTCTCGTATCATAAAGAGCAGAAAAGGATAAACTCCTTATATCACCGTTAGTACCTGTAGTGGCAAGAACAGGATTATCTTCCGTAGGTGTGGCATAGGTCTGAATATTACTTATGCTCAACCCTCCGTAAATAGTCAAATTATCCCTGATAGGCCGGCTTAAGGTCACCATGCCTCCTGTACTTTTATATCTGTATAAAGCATAGGTCTGTCCTGAAATATTATAAACAGATTGCTTCTGTTCCTGATAATCACCGTAAAAAAGATTAAGATTGAGAGCAGTTTTAGTATCCCAGAGATATGGTTCCCCGAAGGTCACATTGTAATTACTGACAAGAGAACCTCTTTCAAGAACCAGTTGAGTATTTCTTCCTGTACCGAAAAGGTTCTTTTCCGACAGTGTTATACTTCCTGTAATTCCTCCATTGCCCTGTCCGCTGAAACCTACTCCTGCACTTGCAAGTCCTGTTCTGGCTTCTTTGAGATTGAAGTCTAAAATCATATGTCCCGGAGTTCCGGACGGCTTTGGTTCAACATTTATCTCATCAAAAAAACCGAGATTATTCAATGTTTTAATATCTTCGGAAAGAACCTTTTTATTAAGCAATTTTCCTTCTTCAGTCTTTAATTCCCGTCTTATTACATAATCTTTTGTATCTGTATTACCGGAAAAAACTATTTTGTCTATCACTACTTCATTAATTTTATAGGTTACCACACCTGAAGGAGAAGTATCAATCATGAGAGGTTCATCCAGAAGAAGAGAATATTTTTCGTCATATAAATCGGATATTTTTTTAAGATCTCTGTTGACTGCCATTATATTGAGATACTCGCCCGGTTTTGTTGAAATGATAGAAGAAAGTTCTTCCTTTGAAACAGCAGTATTACCGGAAAAATCTACGGCAGAAACTTTAAAACCTTCCGAAATGGACAGAACAAAAACTCCTTTTTCCGGATTCTCAACATCAGTTATATGGGTAGCAATACCTGTCATACCGAGATCGGTAGTGTAATAATTATTTATATTTCTCAGATCTTCTTCAAAGTCATTGGAATTAAATATTTTACCTTCTTCAGTCTTCATAAGAGCAGAAAGTTCTTCCGATGAAACCAGTTCATTTCCTTTGAATTTTATAGCTGTCACCTGTGGATTTTCAAGAACTCTGAATATCACTTTCATTCCGTCTTCCTCATACTCAGGATCGAATTTTACATCGGTAAAATATCCCGTGTTATATATAGCCTGAAGATCCTTCTGTAATGCATCTGAAGAAACATTATCGCCTGGTTTTATAGAAATAACAGGGTTTATAGTATCTCGTGAAATAAAATTATTCCCCTGAATTTCAACTGAACTTATTTTATTCTGACGGGAAAAATTCTGATTCTGAACAGGAGCTTTATCGTCTTCAGATTTTATATCAGGGAGAGAAGTTTCGGATTTATCAACTGTCTTATCCACCATTATACCTTCCTGAAAATATGTTTCATTCTTCTCTGGCTGTATTGAAGAAGATACACTCTTATCCGGCACTACAATTTCCTGGCTCTGGCCCCAGACAGGTACGACGAATAAGAATAAAAAAAATAGAGTTAGAAATAAATATTCTCCGAAAATTTTCAACAGATTTTTCATTTTAAATTATGGCTTATCAATTCAGTAAAATCAAAGCCTGCCTCCTTACTTTTAAGCTTAAGAGCATCTTCATAGATCGTAACGCGTGACGCGTGACGCGTGACGCGAGGATTTAGCGGACACACAGGTTTATATGTGCAAATTTTATACCTTATTTATGGCCACCTGACATAAAGTGAAGCATCAACTTCCATTATTCTCATATAATAACGTAAAAATATTAAGAAAATTTTCTTAATGTGTAAAATAATGTAATAAATTGTAATATAGTGTATTTTATAACCTGTTAGAATTTAATTTATATGAGAATCGTGAAGGGTGAAGAGTTAATGGAGGATAAGTTCTCATTATTTGTTGTAACCACCCGGTCATGGCGTTAGTAAAAAATACTCCGGCAAAACAGGAAATATAGTTCTCACTGAAGAAACAATATTTACCACAGGGAAAGGAATAATATTTATATGGGCATTTTTCATTCAGAAAGACGACATATTCTTTATATGTTAATCATATCTTTCATAATATGTTTAACCTTTACTTCCTGCCGGACAGGAGAGAAAAATTTTATCACCCCTGAACCTGCTTTTTCTTCGGATCAAATAAATGATAAAGAATTAATAGAAAAATTACTCAAAGTAAATAAAGAGGAAAGAGAGAGAATAATAAAAGAAAATAAATCCAGGATTACCACGGAATTTATAAATAAAGTTCTGCTCGAAGCAAATGAAAACTGCAATGACAAAGAATCCCTTGAACCATTAAAAAATCTTATCAATCTTGCCCTGAAACTTTCTGTATTTACAGGTGACAGAATATCAGAAGGTAAATCCCTGATCTTCTATTTAATAGTAGAAATGCTGGAAAAAAAAGACAGAACTCCTCCGTCACTTGAAAAAGCTCTTTCAATTTTCAAAGAAACAGGTGATAAAAAAGGAGAAGCAGCATGTTATCTATTCAAGGGGTTATTTATGATAAAGGATAATTATAAAGATGGTATGGACACAATAGAGAAAGGCCTTAATATATATGAAACCATCGGGGCAAACAGGGAACTTGGAGATGGAATGCTTATAATAGCCGGAGAATTATCAAAACATGGAGAAAAAGAAAAAGCCATTGAATACTTCAACAGAGCTTTAAATATATACAGTAAGAATAATTATCTTTTAAAGAAAGCCCTGACACACAGACTTATGGCTATTACTATGAGCAGTATGGGAATTACAGAAAAAGCGCTTGAACAGTTCGGGGAAGCGGAATATATTATAAAATCAATTACAGACGAAGAAATTAAAAAAGAAAAATCAGGAAGAATTATTTATTATCCAAACAAGATAGAAATGAATAACTATTATGACAGGGAATTTTTACTCCTGGAACATTATAGAGATACAGGCACCTTATATAAACAGATGGGACAGTATGAAAAATCTCTAAAAATCTATCAGGAAGAACTGTATCTTGCAAGAAAAAAAGGAAATAAGGAGAGAGAAATAGTGGCTCTCTGGGATACAGGCGGTATTTACGAGAGACTGGGTAAAAAAGAAAAGGCTATTGAGATTTATCAAAAATCCCTGGAGATTAACGGTGAGAATTTGAACTATACCATGAAAAGTGTTAATTATTATATTCTTGGTATCTATTACCTGTTTACTTTTGACGATCTGGACAGGTGCATAAAAACCATACAGAAAGGCATGGATAGTACTGAAAAAATAGGATTCAATATTCTAAAAGATTTAATGAAAAATATAGGTATAAAACTGACAGGTGAAGCCTATCTGAGCAGAGATAAACTTTCTCTGGCAGAAGAACATCTTAATAAGTGTTTGAAAGTTTTTGAGGACGTTCAGAAAGAGTATGGTAATCAGGAAGAGCATATAATAGATATTTATAAAGACCTGGGAGATGTTTCACTGAAAAAGAAAAATTTCAAGAAAGCTCTTGAGTATTATCAAAAAGCTATGCAACTCACAGAAGACTTCTACAGGAGACGTCAGAGAGCCAGTATATATGAGCATATGGGAGAATTATATGAAAAGCAAAACGATTATTCCCGTGCTATAGAAAACTATAAAAAATCTCTGGAAATAAATCAGTTAATAAACCTCCCGGATAATATATGGAAAATTTTCTTTAACACAGGAAAAATCTATAAAAAACAGGGGAATCTTAAAGAAGCTTTCAGGTCTTTCAAATCTTCTATTGATATTATAGAAAATATGCGCAGAGATATTAAAATAGAAGATTTTAAAAGAGATTTTATGAAAGATAAAATAGAAGTCTATGAAGAAATGATAGAACTGCTCATTGATATGAAAGATTACAAAGAGGCCTTTAACTACAGTGAAAGAGCAAGAAACAGAGCATTTCTTGATATATTGAGCAACAGAAAAATCGACTTTCATAAAGGTGCACCTCAGGAATTAATAAATAAAGAAAAAGAATTATCGGAAAAAATACAGAATCTGAATTATCAGCTTGGCAATGAAAGACAGAAACCGGATAAAAACCAGGATAAAAAGTTAATAGAAAATCTGGCTTCTGAACTGGAGAAAAGCAAAAAAGGTTATGAAGATCTTATGGAACAACTGAAACTTGAAAGCCCGGAATATGCGTCCACTATAAGTGTATACCCTGAAAAAATTGAGAATATTCAAACACTGTTGGATGAAGATTCTATTTTACTCGAATATTTCATCGGTAAAGAAAAAACCTTTCTCTGGCTTTTAGATAACGATTCCATCAGGGTTATTCTATTGCCTGTAAAATCAGAACAATTAAGTAAAGAAATAAAAAGCTACAGGGAAGAAATCTCATCGAACCTGACTATGGAAAAAATAAAATCTGACAGATGGAAAGAAAAATCACAAAAATTATATAAGGAATTATTAAGATCTGCCGAAAAAATAACAAAAAGCAAAAAACAGCTTGTAATAGTTCCCGACGGTATCCTTAACTATCTCCCCTTTCAAACACTTGTTGACGATAAAGGTGACTGTCTGGTAGAAAAATTCAGCATAGTCTATCTTCCTTCAGGAAGTATCCTGAGATACTGTAAAGAGAAAAATAAAGGTTCAAATAACAGTCTTGTAGCCTTTGCTCCCGGCAACCTTGCCATAACAGGCTATTCTCCCCTGCCTTACAGTAAAAAAGAAGTATCGGAGATATCAAAATTATATAAAAACAGTGAAATCTATTATGGAGAGGATATGACTGTTGACAGGGTTTATAAAAATTCATCGGGCCATGACATAGTGCACTTTGCCACACACAGCATTCTGGATACAGAAGCTCCCCTCTTTTCAAGTCTCATACTGTCAGACGGCAATCTGGAAGTTTTCAGGGTATTTGAACTGGATTTAAGTGCCTATCTCGTTACCCTGAGTGCCTGTTCCACCGGTCTCGGCGACCTTGTAGCAGGTGATGAGCTCATTGGTCTCTCAAGAGCTTTCATTTATGCAGGCACACCTTCTGTCTGTGTAAGCCTCTGGGATGTGTCAGACACTTCCACATCTATATTAATGGAGAAATTTTATTTTTATCTGAAAGAAGGTAAAACAAAATCTGAAGCACTCAGACTTGCCGAGTTGGACACAAAAAGAAAATACAGCCACCCCTTTTTCTGGGCTCCTTTTATTTTAACAGGAGACTGGAAGTAAGAACCTGAACAGGTAAAAGGGTATCCGTAAAAAGCTTCTGCCTGGCAGGCTCTGGAGAAGAAAAATTCGTTTTTTATATAGTATTAAAAATTAAATAAGGGTTAATCTATTGTCTGTAAAACAAATTATATAAGGCAAATTATTTTTCTTCATAAGAGCCTGGCAGGCAGAAGCTGATAAAATGGTTACTAATTTACCAGGTGCGGTACCAGGTATTATCTAATCTGCAATTCCTTTCCCCGGGAAACATCTTTATCAGAGTTAATACGAGAGATATTCACAGCCATATAGTACATAATTTCACTTATACACTTCAGGAAAGACAGATTTCTTATAACTCCTGATGTTTCATAGGTTATTGTTTCCTTATCTATCCTGATATTTACAAGGTCTCTTATATCAAGTAAGGTTTTTCTCAGTTCCGGGGTAAACAATAGCATTAAATCAGAGCTTCCCGTCACTATAAAAGATGAATCAAATTCCGGATCATCCGTAACAGTTTCTTCATAAGAAAAACTTCTTGTTATAGCTGCCGAATCAAACAGCCCTGTAGCAAACCTCTGAAAAGGATATGAAGGGCAGATGGATAAATTATAACTGTTCTTATCCGGAAGCTTTATCACTATAGTTGTATGGACACTTTTTCTTCTGCCGGATATATCAACAAGGGATAAATTAAAATCAAGCCCCCTGTATAATCCTTTTACAGATGGTTTTATATCTTTCAATCCAAGAAAATTGCCATGGTAAACTTTAAGACCTTCCTGACGGGCAAATTTCTGCCATACATAATGGGTTAATTTATAATCTGCATAAACTATAAGAACAATAACTATAGCAGGTAAGGTAATTACAGATATAATATATATAAGAAGCAGCATAATATCTTCCATAATTTTTTCGGCTGTGTCATAAATTTCATGTAAATTTCTGCATTATTCCATAATAAATTTACACAAAACATCCTCCATTCTAAATTTTTTCCGGGACTATTCTACTCTGCAAAAGCTCCCATGGAAATGCTTTTTACTTTACCTGCTTTATCGAAAACGAACATGATGGCCCAGTATACATCTCCGCAAAAAGCACTTTTATTTGCCAGGCTCGACTTATCCAGGGCATGGCCCTGTGAATCTGATAATAGATAATTTTTTCTTACTTTGCTTTCAGGATCACCTATTTTAACATCCCTGAGCGTACCTTTTACACAGGGAGATTCTATAGATACAAAAATTACTTTTTTATCATTCAAATCAAGAGATACTTTAATTCCTTTTGTTTTATAGATATACTGTTGAACCTTATAGCCGGTGGCAGGTTCCTCTACAGGCTCTGTTTTCTTTTCAGGTTCTCCGAGTAATTTTATAACATCTGCCAGACTGTCTCCGAGAGCTATACCGGCAAGTTTTTCACCGTCAGGCCCTTTGGCCTGAGGAAGAGTAGCACTGTATCCATAACTTAAACATAATAAAAAAACAAGGATATTACAGAATAAAATCTTAATCATAATTTGCTAAAACCTTCTTTCTATATAAATTAACCCTGTTCAGATTATTTTTTTACCGTTGAATGTTTAAAGTTGAAATTAATCCTGAACTATCAACATTAAACTTTCAACTGTATAAAAACAATGAAAATTCCTCTACATTACTGACTTGAGCATTAATAACGAATAAAACCTCTTCACCCTTCACTCTTCACCCTTCACAATTTTAAATATTAATTATTTATGCTCACTTCAGTAAAATTACTATATATTGTATTAAATTTTAATATTTTTGACAATAGTTTTCATAAGAAAATATTAAACCCGCCGGAAGGCGGGTTAATAAAACATACTCAAAAAAGATCGGTAAGTAATAATTAACTGAAAAACATACTGCCCATAGTTCCCAGCATGCTCATACCACCGAGCATACTGCCCATACCGCCAAACATACTTAATTCCTGCATGTTTGACTGTATGGCATTGCGTAATTCCTTCTTTTCACTGGAACTGAGCTCTGACATAAAATCTTCAAATTTCTCACGAACCTCACTTGCCAGCGATGTTTCCTGAGTAGAACCAGCAGAAGACATGCTTCCCATACCGGGCGGCGGAGGCGGCGGAGGCCCCTGGGATAACTTACTCTCCAATTCTTCTTTCTCTTCGTCACTAAGACCATCCACAAATTCCGCAAATTTCTCGTCAAGATCTGACGAGGATGTACCTGAACCTGTCGAACTTGTTGTAGAACCTGTTGAGCTTATGCTGCTCATGTTAAATCTGTTTATTGAACCCAGACCACCAAACATCTGTTCTTCCTCCTTTTGATGAACATCAGTAATATAGTTCCCACAAATATTTTAGAGTGAAGATATTACGAAACTTTCTCAAAATCATAACAATTTGTTAAAACATGTAATATTTTACAACAAAATTATTCTCCATCCATATTATTATCATTAAATGTATCTTTCATTAATTGTTCAGCATCCTGTAAGGTAGTTTCTGCATTTTCCGCTAACATCAATATTCTGTTATATACTTTATCTGTTTCTGATTCTTCATAATCTTCATCATCATCAGGGCACTCATCCATATCTTCATCAGAAATTATCTTTTCTTCTATTTTTTCTTCCTTGGCCTTCTCCAGAAGTTTTTCATCGTGAAAGGTTATCATCATTCTCCATGCTGAGAGATATGCTTCTAGAGCTTCTATTATCTGCCTGTTAATAGGCTCCATAACTGCCTTAACCTTTTCTGATGCAATATGTGTATTTTTTATGATCGTAATTATACGTTCTATATCTTTAATTCTATTATCTATAACGGTTCTGTCCACATCGGCAGGGTTTGTAATAGAGGCTATTTCTTTAAATTGACGGTAAACAGGCCTATCGGCAAGGCTGTTACTGACACCGACAGATGCCATAGCTTTTTGCATGGCTTTAAATTGATAATGCATGTAAAAACCTCCTTAATATTTGCAATTTGATGATAATAGAATAAGATATAATTGTGATTAAAGTGTTATAGAAGTGTAAAAAAGTGTAATAAAGCCTTACAAAATGTGCAGAGTTTATATGAGAAAGGTGAAGGGTGAAGAGTGAAGAGTGAAGGGTGAAGGGAGGAATAGGTACTCATTCTTCGTTGTGACCACAAGGTCATGGCAGTTATAAACATTGATTGGTGCCCGGTAGGAATTCCTATCACAGAGCACCAATCACTATTTATTATAAAACTTCTCTGAGGATAAGGGCCAATTCATGTTCCGTAAGCAACACAGGATTACCTTTCATACTGCTTGCTTTCTCTGATTGTTTTACAACAGACTCTATATGCTCTTCCTTTAAACCGTATCCGGACAGAGATGGGATGGCAAAATCTCTGCACAGAGAATAAATCCAGTCCACTCCCTCTGTAATTGTAGCAGACATATTGCCTGTAAGTATCTGTGCTACTTCGGTAAAACGTCCGATAACAGGTGAAGAAGGTTCCCTATCATTCAGAGCTTCCGCGTTAAATTTCATAACTGCAGGCAATAATCGTGCACAGATTGCACCATGAGGAGCATTGAACATGCCTCCAAGCGTTCCTGCAAACCCGTGGACTGCACCGAGTTTTGCGTTGGCAAGGGCCATGCCTCCGAATAAACTGGCAAGACACATATCTTCCCTGGCAGAAAGGTCATCGCCATTACTGTAAGCCTTTCTTATTGACAGAGAAACTCTCTTTATGCCTTCCCGGCAGATTGCATCTACAATCGGATTGGGACTGTTACACACATAAGGTTCTATAAGCTGTGTGAGAGCATCAAGTCCCGTAGTAGCTGTAACGGAAGGAGGAAGAGACAGAGTCAATTCAGGATCTATTACTGCAATTTTCGGTATCATGAGATTACTTCTCAGACTTACCTTTACTTTATGTTCCTGTGAAAATAAAACGGCATTTTTAGTCACTTCAGAGCCAGTTCCTGCAGTAGTCGGAATTGCTATAAAAGGAGCAGGAATTTTTCTGAGAGCTTTGCCTTTTCCTATGACTTCAAGATAATCCAGGATATGACCATCTGAGGTCATCATGGCAGAAATAGCTTTTCCCGTATCAATGACACTTCCGCCGCCTGCAGAGATAACAAATTCACACTTTTTCTCCCGTGCTATGGCTGTACCAAGAGTAACTATCTCTGTAGAAGGCTCACCTGACACACTGAAGATGAAAGGTGAAATCTGTTTTTCTTTTAACAGATTAATCAGCCCGGAAACTCTCTCGAAATTACTTCCTGTAACAAGTAATGCTTTCCGGCCAAATGCCTCTGCCAGAGACGGTATTTCTTTTATAGTGCCAGAGCCGAAAACAATTCTGCCGGCTGTAGTAAATTCAAATTTCATAGGATAAACCCCATCCCTTCTCATCGGGGAATATGTTTGTGTATTTCACACTTGTCCTGGGTTCTGCCATCATAGGAGCCACAGCATCACGCCATGCCGCATAATGGGCAGTTTCTTTGTGTTTTGCAGGATCATCTGCAGTGCGGTAAACTTCAATAAGGAGAAAACGGCATGGGTCGTCAGACTGTTGTATTACATCAAATCTGTCAATCCCCGGCTCATGGACACTGTTTTTTGCATTTTCCACAGAGGCTTCTTTAAAGGCCTCTATAAATTCCTTTTTTACATGGACAAAGACATGAACTATTAACATAATATTACCTCCCGATTAGTTTTTATATAATAAGAACTTAATGCCCTTCGGGCGAGTTATTTATGGTTTCAGGAGCGAACATCGAGTTTGACTTTTAAAAATTAAGTCCTCCCCCTTCCATAGGAGGCGGCGGAGGTGGTTTATATGACGACTTACCTGTATCCGGTGTTGGAGTAATCGCTGGTTCGGGCTCTGTATCCGGTGTTGGAGTAAGCGTTGGCCCCGGTATTGTAGTAGAGCCGCCAGAATCAGTAGATTGTACAGGAGTACTCGGATCAACAGGTTGTGGCGCTTCAGGGCTACCCTGTGAAGGATTAAACCATCCTACCACTCCATCCCAGAGATTCTGCCACAGGGTATCTTCCTGTGGAGGTGTATAGCCACTGTCTGTAACTTCCATAGTCTTTTTACCGGCAGGCCCTGTCTCATCAGATTGAATGTTACTTTTACCTTCCTTATCAATTCTTTCTGTAGATTCAGTAGAAGTGCCTTTATTACTGTCCACTGTTTTAGACTGACGGTTTGTGCTTGCTCCTTTATCCCGTCCTGCTGCATTTATGCCATCATCAGTAGAGAGTGTTGTATCAGTAGAATAAGATGAATTCTTCTGATTCATTGCTTCCTCATTATCAAATTTTGACATTTTATAATTCTTTTTATACTCTCCATCCTGATCACGGGTATAACTGGAAGTAGATGTACTTATCTGTCCATTTTCACCTGTACTTTTATGACTTTCTTCCCAGGATATGGTTCCGTCAGGATTATTTTTTTTCTTTAAGGCTATTTCCGTTCCGTTCTCATCGGTATACCTGACTGTTCCATCTTTATCCATAGTTTTTTTATGTTTCTCATAGTTTTGATCTATATCATGTGTTTCCTTTTGAAATCTTTGCCTTGTTTCAGCAGGTTTTTCCTTCTTTATTTCCTGTTTTGCATCATCAGATAAATGAACTCCATCGTGTACCTTCTGCTGATGTTTCTGAGCATTCTCCACCTGCTGTCCTTTATTGCCACCTGTCTCTCTGGCTTTACCGGTATTTTTTGCTCCGGCAGCAGGAGTGTAAGCAGGAGTGGTCTTCGTTCCTACATTACTTACATAACCTTCCACATCCGGCCCGGGTTCCATTCTATTAAGAAGATATTCAAATAAAATTAATCTTCCTTTTTCTACCATAGATTTCTCAAGACATGTGGGATTTACTTTTAAAAGTTTTTCTCGCAAAAGCACTTTTTCTTCTTCCGGAATAAGGTAAAGAGATAATTTTTCAAGAGGAATTTCATAGATCTGTCTTTCATCAAAGACTATAGCTGCATCAAAATTTTCTTCGTTACCTGGATTATCTCTAATGATATATTCCTTTAGCAATTCTTCAGGAACCCTGTAGAGAAATCCGTCATTATTACAGAGATAATGGTCTTTATCCAGTAACTCTTTAATGTGTTGAACCATATTATAATAACCTCCCTTATATATTTTAAACTGTAATGTTCCATAATCTATCATTTCCGTGATGTGTAACGGGAAGATTTTTATGGACCGGTATATTAATATATAATATTGCAACTCATCTTTAAAGTCAAGTTATAGAAGGGAACGGTTCTATTCTCTTCATTTCACCTGAAGACGTCATATTTATTATATGTTCAAAATTATCGAAGCCCTTCAGAGGATCAATATTCGCTACATTTAATCCGGTAAATATGTGTCTATCAAAAAGGACCGAATATACATATTCATTTTCCTTATTACCTGTTTTTTGACTCATTCTCTGCGTGTATGCAGATATTAATATCTTTTTTATATCACTGCTTATATTGAATAAACTACCTGCAAAGAAAAATGCAAGTCCGCAGACACATTTTACGTAATCATCATTCACTTCTTTTTTTGTTTTGTCTTTTATTGATATTTTTCCGCCTGAAAGGGCCGATATTTTTCTCCGGGGCATATTTTCTATTTCAGGCAAATCGAGATCTACAAGGAAATGACCTCTATTAACATCATATTCATAATCAATTGAAAATTCCAGAGGTAAAGTAATGGATTTCAGCAAATGTTCAACAGATTTATTTATATAATCTTCCGGAGAGATTCTTTTTTCCAGAAGGTCTTTCTTCAGTTTTTCCTCTTCTTCCCTTTTCTTTATCTCTTCAGATCTTTTAGATGCTTTTTCTCTGGCTTCAAAGTCATCTCTGTCTTTCTGCCATTTTTCCAGTAATTTTTGATATTCTGTCGCCATATGGCTTTCTACATATTCATGCCTCTTTTCATCATTTGTCCAGAACAGCAGGCTTGATACTTCTTTTTTTGCCTTTTCTTCAAGTATGGCACGACATTCCTCCATAGTAGGCTCAGGAACGGGGTAAGGTTTTATTTCATATTCTTCTGCCATCGGGAGAGAAGCTTCTGTCATCATTCCGGGAGTATATTTAAAAATATTTATAATTTTTTCATTCTCTCCTTCAATTTCTTCTTTCTTTTTATTACAGAGATCTTCGGAAAGTTCTTTGAACATATCAGTTTTTTTTATTTTCCTCACAAGATTTTCATCTGTAATTTCATGCCTATGTTCATCATAGATAAAAATTTTGCCTGTATCATCCATATCAAGGGAAATATTCATGTCTATATCATTACTTTTAATTCTTTTACTCTTCGGTTGTTTGCCGGAGGCGCCAAGTATCTGCCTCCTGTCAGACAATCCTGTTCCCGGTATACCTGTATTTAAAAACACCCCTTTTGAGCCCACATTAATGGAAGCACCTTTCACACCTGCAGTAAAACTCAAACCTGACGGAGAAATATTTAAAGACAGACCTTTTGCAATTGTTATCCTTTTTTGAAATCTCATTTTATAAAACCTCTCTTTTCCGTTTCTTACATATAAATTCTTTCTATACCGGTTTCTTTCCTTTATAGAAATTATAAGAAATCTTATAGTTTTCTCTCTATGATTGTGTTAATATATACGTGAACAATAAAAATATCGGAGAGAAAATATGGATAAAAAAAAGCAGGCAAGTGAATTTCAAAGTAATCTGGGAGTATTTTATACAAAAGAAGGTCTCTATGATCTTGCCAGAGAAGCCTTTCAAAAAGCTATTAAATATGACAGCAGATCTGCCAGTTCTCTTTCCAACATGGGCTATATTTATATGCTGGAAGAAAACTACGAAAAAGCACTCCATTATTTTCATAAAGCACTGGAATTAGACCCCGGTCTTGCAGAAACTTACTGTAATATTGGCATAACCTATGGAAGAACAGGAGAGCTTGAGAGAGCATTCGAACATTTCAAAAAAGCACTGGAAGAAGATCCTTCACTGACAGAAGCCTATATAAATATAGGCCATTTATACGGAAAAATTAATAAATATAAAGAAATGAAGGAAGAGTGCGAAAAAGCTATAAACATAAACCCGGAAGCCATAGAAGGTTATATTAATTTTTCTTACTGCTGCGGTAAACTCGGTCTTTTCAGGGAAGGTATAGAGAAACTGAATAAAGGAATATCCATAGATCCCGAACACAGTGCTGCATTTTCGAATCTCGGTGTATTGTACGGGGAAATAAACGATTATGACATGGCTATAAAAGCATTAAATCAGGCTATTTCTATCAATCCTTCCTCTCCTGTATCTTATTCCAATCTGGGAGTCATTTATTATAAACAGGGTAAATACGAAGAGTCGGAAAAGAGTTTCAAGAAAGCCATTGAAATAGATAAAGATTTTGAGCAGGCAAAAGCCAATCTTTCAGAATTTTATAATGATCTGGAAAAAACAGGCCCTAAAAAAGAAGCCGTTACAAAAGAATTTGTGCCTCCGGATAAAATAACATCCGGGAAAGCTGCCACAAAAGAAGTCAGGGAAAGAGCTGATAAAAAAACAGATAAAGAATTACTGAAACTTGAGGAATATATGAGAGCAAACCAGGACGATCCGGAAAGCTATATCAACGTGGGCGACTATTATATAAAACTTAACAGCTACGATGAAGGGGTGAAATGGTATCAGAAGGCATTGACTCTCGATCCCTATCATATAAAAGGTCACTTTAAACTGGCTATGGCCTATAAAAATAAAGGACTTAATCTTCTTGCAGAAAGTGAGTTTAAAAAAGTAATAAAAATCAGTCCGAGACATTTCCAGGCTACACTTCAGACGGGAATATTACTTCTGGAAAAAGGAAAGACAGAAGAAGCACTCAAGGAGTTTCTAAAAGCGGTAAGGCTGAAAGAATACGAGCCTTCAGCTCATCTTTATGCAGGTCTTGCATGGAAAGCCATGGGAAAATATGATGAGGCATTAAAAGCATTTAACAGTTGCCTCCTCTATGATCCTTTAAATGTAGAGGCATATTATAATTCAGGTTTTATTTATTATGAAAGAAAAGATTATATTAAAGCAGAGGAAAATCTGAAGACTGCTATAAGTAAAAATCCTTCTCATGGCGACAGCCACTTATATATGGGAAATACTTATTATAAAAAAGACATGTTTTTCCAGGCTCTGGACAGATATAAAAGTGCCATTAAACTCAAACCTGATTGTGCGATTGCCTATTCAAACATGGGCGCAGTTTTCAACAATCTCGAAATGCTTGAAGAAGCGGAAAGCTGTTATCTGAAAGCCCTGGAAATAGATCCGGCTCTTTCCGAAGCCCACTTAAATCTCGGTATTCTTCATCAGAAGCAGGGGAAATACGACAGTGCCATAAAAGAAATGAACATGTATATTGCTTCCTCAGGAGGACAGGATGTTGAAGAAGTAAAGAAAAAAATAAAGAACATGGAGAAACATCCGTCGATGAATTCTAAAAGTTATGACAGAAAGATATAAAGATTTACTGAACCGAGCATAAATATATTTAAAATTGTGAAGAGTGAAGGGTGAAGGGTGAAGGGAAAGAGGTTTTATTCGATAGTAATGCTTAAGTCAGCAAGAAATAAAGAAAAATATAAAAGAGGTGAGAAATTATAAAGGCAGGTTTCATACAGGCTTTAGATCCGGAAAAATCAGATATATTCGATTATGAGTATCCTCCCCTGGGAATTCTTTATATTTCCGGTTATTTGAAAAAATATCTGAATTTTAAAAACATATTTCTGGCAGATACAGTTCAATCTCTCATAGAAGAAAAACCCGATATAGCCGGTATTTCATCAAATAGCTTTAATTTTAAAGAAGCTATAATCATATCGGAAGAAATAAAAAAACATCTTGCCATACCTGTAATAATAGGAGGTCCTCATATAAGTATATTGCCTTATTCCCTTCCCGATACGGCAGATATAGGTGTTACGGGAGAGGGGGAGGAAACCATGAAAGAACTGCTGGAACTTTATATGAGAGACGGAGCATTTTATCCGGCAAAACTTTCCTCCGTAAAAGGCATTGTATACAGAGAAGGAAATATAAAAAAAATAACTCCTGCCAGAGAATCAATAAAACCTCTTGACAGAATTCCTGTGCCTGACAGAAGTCTTTCAGATGAAACAGACTGGACACCCTGCATCATCACCTCAAGGGGATGTGCCTATAAATGTAAATTCTGTTCCCTTTCTTCCTGTGTTCAGACCTTCAGAAGTTTCCCGGTAAAACACATAAAAGAAGAACTTTTTGAAATAATAAACCGTATAGAGAGTTATCCCCATGTAAGAATCCTTGATGATGTATTCGCATTTAATATAAAGAAACTGGAAAAAATAAGGAATTTTATTCTGGAACATTCTTTTCAGAAAAAAGTCACTTTTGATTGTTCCGTAAGGGCAGATCTCTTTAATGAAGAAGTATGTAAAATATTAAAAGACATGAATGTAACAAGAATTCTTCTGGGAGCGGAATCCGGGTCAGACAGAATATTGAAATATTACAGAAAAGGTCAGACAGTAGAAGATAACCAGAGAGTGCTTGATCTGTGCAATGATTATGGTATAGAAGTTACTGCATCCTTTATAATTGGAGCACCGCCGGAGACAGAAGATGATCTCCAAGAAACCTATAATTTCATACGGAAAAACAGGAGTAAATTCTGGAATGTCCATGTCCATCCTCTCGATCCTCTGCCTGGAACGGAGATATGGAATTATGCCCAAAAAAGAGGTTTTGTAACTGATTATGATGAAGAAATAAAAAGCGTTAATTTAAGTGAACATTTAAGTGATGAACTCTTCAGAGAATATTTAAAATCTTTTCTTGAATTAATATGTTTCGATGTGGAAAAACATTTTACTGTGGCACAGAAACTTATGGAAGACTTTTACAGTGAGCAGTGACCAGTTATCAGTGACCGGTGACCGGTTACCGGTGAACTGTAAATTCGAAATAGGGAAAATATTAAAAATATGATAAAATATCAGGGAAAATTTTTATGGATAATGTAAAAAAACTTCTTGAAAACAGACAATTTGAAGCAGCAGAAGCAATTCTCAGGGAATTTACGGATAAAAATCCTTATGACGGACAGGCTCTTTATTATATGGCTTACTGTCTTTTCAGTCAGGATAAATTCGACGAATCTGCCCGATACTTCATAATGCTCGGAGACCTCGTACCGGATGAACCGGAAGTTCATTTTATGACAGGGAGATGCTTTTTTAACAGGAATAATTACAGAGAAGCAATCAAATATTTCAGGAAAGCCATAGATAAAGGTCTATCAGGCAATAATCTCCTTAAATCCGGCCATTTACTCGCCCTTGCTTACTGCGGCAGTAAACGTTTTAATTCTGCGGAAAAAATAGTAAGACGTACCATATCGAAATCTCCAGACTATTATCCATGCCATGACCTTCTTGGAAGGATCTTAATATCCCGTATGGATTATAAAAGGGCAAGAGAGATTTATAATAAAATACTGGCACTGAAATCAGCCCCGGAAGAAGATGCTTTATTTCATATTGCTTTTACATATATAATAGAAAACAAAATAAATACGGCCATAAATAAACTGGAAGAAATTTTAATTGACTGGAAGGATCATTTAAAAACACATTATACCCTGGCCGCCCTTTATTTCCACTCCGATAACCTGGAAAAAGCAGAGGAACACTGGCGTAAATGTGTGGAACTTGACCCGAACAACCTTGGCAGAAAGGCTCTTGTTAATATTATGATCAGTGAAAAGTGACTTATAACCACTGGTCACCGGTCACTGCTCACTGGTCACTGCTCACTGTAAAAGGAGGAACATCTATGATAGAAACCCATGCCCATCTAGATTCTGACAGATATGATGAAGACAGAGATTTCGTCATAAAAGAAGCTTTTAACAACGGAATTACACACATAATAAATATAAGCTCAGACTCTTCATCTCTTGAAAAAGTAAAAATTCTGGGAGAAGCATATGAAAAAATTTTTATATCAGCCGGGATACAGCCCCATTCTGCCAGTGAGATGAACAGTCATATCCTGGAATTAATAAAATCTATGGCAAAAGGGAAAAAAGTTGTAGCCATAGGAGAAACAGGCCTGGATTATCATTATAATTTTTCTCTTCCTGAGATTCAAAGACAGGTATTCAGAGAACAGATAAAACTGGCGGTAAAAGAAAACCTTCCTCTCGTAATACACACAAGGGAAGCGTTTGACGATACGCTTGCCATATTAAAAGAAGAAAAAGCATCAATGGGAGTAATACACTGTTTTACAGAAGACTTAAATTCCGGGAAAACCTTTACTGATATGGGATTTTATATCGGTATAGGAGGAGCGGTTACATTTAAAAATACAAAATTACTCCACGAGGCAGTTAAAGGCATTCCTTTAGAAAAAATAATACTGGAAACAGATTGTCCTTATATGACGCCTGCACCATACAGAGGAAAAAGAAACGAACCGTATTATCTGAGGTTTATTGCGGAGAAAATAGCAGATCTGAAGAAAATCACTGTTGAAGAAGTTGAGAAAGTAACGACAGAAAATGCCATAAAATTATTCCGTCTGCCGTAGGGGCAGAACGCCCCTACAGAGATGTTAGGCTCCCAGATCCTTTAACATATCTTTTGCTTCATTAACAAATCTACCGGCAGGATCAAGCTCTATAACCTTCTTGAAATAATTCACCGCTTCTTCGTCATCAAAGTCTTTCTCGTAGGCATAGGCAAGATTCATATAAGCTTCAATAAAACTCGGATTCAATTCAATAGCTTTCTTATAGCATTTTATTTCCTCTTCAAGATCTCCTCTGTAACCATGAATGACTCCAAGGGTATTGATGGCTTTATAAGAATCAGGATAAACTTCAAGAGCCTTTTCGCACTCTTTAAGCGCTTCCTCATGTTTATGGTCAAAATAATAAGTCAATGCAAGATGATAATGGGCAGAAAAAGGATTTGGGATTTTTTCCAGAGCTTTTTTTAATTCTCTTTCTGCCATATCATATTTTTTCAGGTTCATATAACATATGCCGAGATTAACACGTACATAAGGATAAGAAGGATCTATATCAAGTAATGCTTTAAATTTTTCAGCAGCTTTTTCGTAATCTTCTTTATCCAGATAAGATACACCTTCTTCTGCCAGAGAAGTTATATTCTTTTGTTGTTCATCCATAAAAAAACCTCCTAATTATATTTTATACCCTCTTAACTAACCCTTAAAAAAGAATTGTAACACAATTCAATGTAATATTCAAATTATTTATCTTTCTTCTTCAATGCATTTTCAATACTTGCAATTAGATCTTCATATTCAAAAGGTTTCATAACATAGCCGGCAGAACCCAGTTCCATGGCGCGCGTAATATCCTGAGGCCTTGCCATAGAAGTTAACATTATTACAGGAATAGCCTTAGTTTCATCCTGTTCTTTCAATTTACCGAGTATATAAAAGCCGTCATATACAGGCATCATAATATCCAGCAATATTACATCAGGCTTTTCCTTAAGAGCTTTTTCCAGTCCTTCTGTTCCGTCCTTCGCAACTACAACCTCATAATCTTTTGCCTCAAGGGTAATTTTTATCATTCTGCTTATAAATATTTCATCATCTATTACCAGTACTTTCATAAAATATAAAACCTTTCTTGAAAATAAATATGTGACTATGCCTTATGAAACAATCATGTAATGACACGTGACGCATAACGCGTGACGCGAGGGTTCTTTCTACATTGAATTAAACATATTTTACTCTATAATTTCATTTTGTTCAATAGATAATAGTTTTAATTGTTGTCACAGGTTCTGAAAAAATGTATAATAAAAAATATAGGAATTTTCATTTTTAATGGCGTGAAATAAAGTTTCAGATAAAAATTATATTTTATCTAAATAATTTATAATATAGCTTATTGTTAAAGAAAGGCAGGTCACAGTTATGAAAAAAAAATTTTTAACAATCATTGCAATTATATTTATAGTCTCATTAGCAATATATGCCAGAGGCGGAGAAGGGCTTGTTCTATTCGTCAGTGAAGGGAATCTGTGGACAATAAATTCAGAAGGAAGTGATGAAGAAAAAATATGTGATGTAAGTGAATATAAAGAACTGCTTATGTCGCCTGAAAGAAAAAAACTTGCAGGAATAAAAGAAAATGATCTCTTCATTATGAACTGGGACGGTACCTGTGCAGTAAATGTATCCAGAAGCTCTGAAATGGAAAGTATTAATAATTTTTCACCTGACGGAAGTAAAGTGGTATGTGCGGCAAAAGCAAAGCCGGAAGATCCTAAAGGAATCCTGGGGATAATATACACAAACGGCACAAAATATGTAAAAATAAAAGAATTTATGATAAGTCCGAAACAGAATATATCCTGGTCTCCTGAAAAAGACAAAATAACCCTGGTAGTACAGAATAAATTATATATTGTGCCTGCCACCGGAGAATGGTTAAAGAATCCGGGAGGAGATAAAGTAAAAGGTCTTTCACCTTATAATCCTTCCTGGTCACCTGACGGGGAAAGGATAGCATTTCGGGCAAACAAATCGGGAACAGGCGATGTATGGATTATTAATATAGAAAGCGGAGGTATGAGGGCTCTCTTCAATTCAAAAGTAAATAAAAAAGGAGAAACCCTTACTGCCCCTCAATGGTCTCCGGAAGGAGATTTAATTGTATTCGAAGCTCCCGACAAGAAAACAAAAGAAAACAATATATATATGGTTAACCTGAACGGATCAGCTAAAATACTGGGTAAAGGCTACAAACCTTTCTGGAGTGAAGACGGAAGATATGTTTTAGCCATGAGTGAAGAAGGGAAAATGCGTATGCTCAATACATCTGTAGAAAGTTACGGTTCCACAGTCAGTCAGCCATGTATATCACTGGATTCGTTAAAAATTGTCTATAATAATCCTGTAAAAAAAGAAATATGGCTTATAGATCTTGAACAAAATGAAACAAGATTTCTTACAGGAGGAGGAGCTTCTGCCCTGGGATGGATAGATAAATAAACTACCCTTTATATGCTTCGTCCTGTTCTATATTTGAAAGGATCCAGTCAAATTCTCCGGACGTTATCTTGCTGTCACAGTATTCACAGATACCTGCCATACTGACCTTTATGGCAGCACCGCAGTTGGGGCATGTATTTTCTTTCTTTTCTTTTTTATCTTCCGCAAAGCCGGCTCTTCTGATAAAAGTCCAGTATTCGGAAAAAGTTCTGGATCTGTTCTTATTTCCGTCCACTACATGGCCGGAAGAGTTCAGAGTATAATCTTTCATACTGGCTTTAATTCTGACTGTTATACTCTCATAATAGGCGTCCTGTTCTATCTTCACATGAGAAATAGACTGTATGTCGATATCTTCAATACAGTTTCTGAATCCTTCTTTTTTATATCTTTCTATCCAGTATCTATGGGTTGAAAAGAGATGGTCTGTCTCAAGATGACGTGACAGTTCCCAGTTACATGTTGACCATGCATTCTGCAGTGTTATGAACGTATGTCTTACCTTCTGATTGAAGTCTGTCCAGGAAAAATTGGGATAACGGGCCTGAAATGCTCTTTTTACAGACTGAATATTATGTTGTACCACATCAGGCAGTTCAGTCCCTCTTTCTACGGAAGAGCCGGTAAATTTCAGAGGCGGCCTGGGATATTTCTCAATTGAGAGAACACTGGCCAGTTGCCAGTGAAAATCACCTCTGTTCACTACCATATCACAGTGAGGACATGTTCCGTCACGTTTTACTTCAACAGGACTTCCGCATGAAGGACAGTGGAATGAAGTTATATCTTCAGGTCCTTTTGACAGCACTCCTTTTTTCCTCTGGAAAATCCATATTTCTTTTGAATAATATATGACAGTTTCGGCTTTGGGCCCGGCTCTGTGTTCAGTATAATTTGCTTCAAACTCTACGGTTATTTTATCAAATTGCGGAGAAGTAGTGTCTATTTTCTTAATATTCGACGTGCCTATTACAATATCATCAACCTTATCGGGAGGTGATGGTGAAACACCCATTCTCTCAAGGTTTAAAATATTTTCGCTTACATAGGGAGTAAGACCTGCCCATGATTTATCTCCTCTGGCTGTTTGAACTTTAGTATAAAGTAATTGAATAAAATCCAGGAACAGAGGTCTTGAAAAATTCGGATCCTTATGTTTATAGTCACCAATCTGTTCCGAAAGAGCACCGGTTCTTCTTTGAGGCTTTGGCGTATAATAACTATTTACATATGAATGGCTTCTGTATGATGTTCCTTTCCTTGCCTGATTGGCATAATAAACAACAGCCGCTACTATAATAATGAGAGTAAGAGGTATACCTATTACAGGTACGTCTATTATAAGCCATATAAGTAATCTGACAAGTAAAAATATAATCTCTCCGTCTCCGCCGCCGCCGCCACTGCTTCCGCCACCGCCGCTATAGCCACCTCCGTCACTGTCTCCTCCGCCATAGGTATGGCCTCCGCCGACTCGTGCAAATACACAGGATATAGAAGTAATTAATATCAGTATAATGAGTAGTATTATGGGTAATTTAATATTTTTCATAAATTTATTTAATTCGTGACGCGTAATGCGTAACGCGTGACGCGTAAAAGACATACTTAAATGCATAATAGTGCATGATGTAATTATATATGCTAATAATTTAATATGCAATAAGAATCTTTTTCAAAAAATATGCATCTATATATAAAGGTGAATAAAAAATAGACAAGAAATATATTTATAAGGGTTATTCCTCGCGTCACGCATCACGCGTCACGCGTTACGAGGTGAACAATATGAATCTGAAAATAATTATCTCCATATTAATAGGAGGTCTTCTCGGTCTTGGCCTGAGTATGATTATGGCAAAAACCGGATGTGGCTGAGAAATATATAAAAATCCCTATATAACCACCATTCTGGGTGGATTAATAGGATTTTTTATAGCCTCCGGCGGAGGTTAAAATAATAATGCGTAATGCGTAGTTCAATACTGATATCACGCATTACGCATTACGCATTACGCATCACGTTCTCTAATACTTTACTCCCTGCTTTTTAGCCTGCGTCTGAACCTGCTGCGTTATACTCCTGTCCAGATTATTTTCCAGCTTTTCAGAAGATTTTCTACTGTAACCTTCACATTCGCCTGTAACAGTATCACCTGCAGAATAGGACGCAGAAGGTGCGGAAACTGTTTTGGCCTTTTCTTCCGAAGCAAAATTAATTGCTCCTCTGTCTTTCCAGGATGTATCACTTTTATATTTATCATTTACCACATAACTTCTTCCGCCCTGATAGAGTATAACTTTTTCGTCGCCTTTCTCATTTACAAAAGCCTGACGGTATGTGAGATAATCGGGAGTGCCGTTTGTGGCACAGGCAATTTCCTTGAATATAACATCTGCCGTACTGTCAAGACCACTGCATCCCACAGTGGAAATCATTATATTTTTCGATTTTGCTACTTCTATTTCTTTTTTATAATTATAATCATTTTCATAATCCATATGGGGTCCTGCGTCTGCTATGAGGAATATCATTCTTGTTACTCCCTGTGTCATATCCCAGTTCATACCCTGAACTGCCGTATGAAGCGCTTCATTTACACTCTCTTCATGATCCGAGCCTCCACTGGCAGAAAGAGAACTTATTACTGATTCCGCTGATTGAATATCACCTGTCAGTTCATAAGGCTGAACTACATAGACATCTCCCCTGTCTTTGTATGCTACAACACCGACCCTTACATATGGTCTTGGATTACCGTTCTGAATATTACCTATCATATTTTTCAGTTCTTCTTTTATAACATCAATCTCATCTCCCATGCTGCCTGTAGTATCAATACAGAAGACTACATCTATCTTCGGGTTTCCCGACTGAGCCGGCTGAAGGTTAAAATAGGTAAAAGTAACACCTATGCCGAGCAGGAGAGCTATACCGACAGCTACAAAACTGGCATATAATTTATTGAATTTCTTTTTCTCTGCCGGAACAACAGTAACAATAGAAGTTTCTTTAATTGAACAGCCGCATTTACTGCAGAAGGTAACAGAAGGATTATTCAGTTGGCCGCATTCGGGACATTTCAGGAGAGCAGGCGCATAACCGCCTGTTTCAGAGTCTAACCTCAATTGAGTATTACATGAATGGCAGAAAAGATTTCTGTCAATATTTCCGGATTGACCGCAGTTGGGACACTTTTTGTTGTTTTCCATAATATTAAACCTCCTTTATTTTCTTGCTTTTCCCATTAGTCGCATATTTAGAAATTTTATTCCTGATTTTTTTAAAATTTAAAAAGAAAAATTTTATATTACAGATTTATCTTGACTTTGTCACATTTCAAAAAACATAGAATTCAAGCCAGTATAAAATTTCAAAATTTATCCCTGTAATTTTTGAGTGGCTTGCAATATCTATATATGAATTTCTAATGTGACATTGTCAAGTTAAATATTCAAGATAAACAAAAAGTTCGATAAAATAAAAATAAAATCCTCTGAAATAAAAAAAATAACAAATAATAAAATTACTTTTTCCTATTGCTTTTTTTCTTTTTACGAACTATGATGTAACTGGAGGTGATGTAATGCATAGGACTCAAATAACTTTAGGGGATAAACATTACGAATTTTTAAAAGAACTTTCAACTAAAGAAAAGAAGAGTATGTCTCAGATATTAAGAGAAATAATAGAAATCTATTCAGAAAAAAAAGAGATTTTTTCTATTAAATCAATAGCAGGAATAGGAGAAGATCCTGAAGTATCAGGAAATGATCATGACAGGTGGATATATAAATGAAAGGAACTGTATTTTTCGATACAAGTGCCATATACGGCCATATAAATATAAAAGACCTGGAACATAAGAAAATAAAGACTTTTATTGATAATTTTAAAGGTAAATTCTTAATTACAGATTATATTTTCGATGAAATTATAACTCTCATACTTCAGCGGCTCGGTCATAAAACTGCGTCAATAGTCGGAAATATACTATTAAATTCACCACAGATTATTAATTATCATGTATCGGAAAATGATGTAAAAGACGGATGGAAATTATTTTCCAGGAGACAGGACAAAAAATACAGCTTTACTGATTGCATAAGTTTTGTCGTTATGAGAAAATTAAATATGCAAAAATGTCTGACAACTGATAAGCACTTCACACAGCAAGGTTTTGAGATTGTCATATAAATTACAGGAGGTTTACTATGGAATTTAATATTTATAAATCCTTAACAGAAGGTGCCATACCTTTCGGCAAATCAGATGACTGGTATATGGAAAGATTACCTCTGAAAGCCCCGGAAGGTCCGGCTTTTCATATAAACAAACATGGCTATACAGGAGCAGAACTTGCAGCAAGGAATTTTCTGAATAACCTTGACCCTGATGTAGCGGAAAAACGTTCTTCAAGGGTTGTGTACGGAGGAAAAGGAAGGGCCGCAAGGACTGCCTTTGATGCAATGGACATGCTCTATCATCTGAGCGAATTGAAAAAAGGTGAAACCCTTCAGGTACAATCAGGTGCAGTATCGGCAGTTTTACGTTTCGGCATGAGAAATGCTGTTCAGATTGCGAACAGTAATCTCATAGGAAGTCATGACACACAGGTTCATGAAGAATATCTGGAAAAACTCGGCCTTATGATGTACGGCCAGTATACGGCAGGAAGCTGGATTTATATAGGCACTCAGGGCATACTGCAGGGAACTTACGTAACTTTTCTGGAAGCCATTAAAAAAGTAAAAGATAAAATCGGGAAAAGACTTCCCAGAATACTGACAGCAGGCTGCGGAGCCATGTCAGGCGCACAGGGTGTGGCAGGAACCCTGGCAGAGTCTGTCATAATCGTTGTAGAACCGAGAATAGAAGCACTCCGGAAAAGGGTTCGCTTTGCCCAGCTTGATACAATTGCCGGTGACCTTGATGAAGCACTTGCCATGGCAGACAGATCTTCAGAAGAGAGAAAAACTCTGTCCATAGGTCTTGAAGGTAATGCAGGAACAGTTTACCCTGAACTCTTAAAAAGAGGGTGGATACCTGATATTGTGACAGAACAGACATGTGCCCATGACAGACTTAAATATCTCCCCCATACAATCAGTGTGGAAGAAGCTGATGCACTGAGCGGAGGGAGTGATGAAGACAGAAAAAAATATGTCTATCTCTCTTCTGAAACCCTTAAAATACATATTGAAGCAATGATTAAATTCCAGGACATGGGAGCCTATGTATTCGACTACGGCACAGGTGCAAGAAGATGGGCAACAGAACTGGGAGTAGATATAAGAAATTCCAATGGTTCTTATAAATATCCCGGATTTGTAGAGGATCTCATAAGAGGCGGATATTTTGCAGAAGGAAGCGGCCCCTTCAGGTTTATTGCCTATAACGGCCAGGAAGCTCTTCATGCCTTTGAAGATGCCCTTATAGAAGAATTCAATGAAGAAAGACATAAAAGTTTTCAGATATGGATGAAAAAAGCAAGAACACTTAAACCACAGGGAACTGCTTCCCGTATATGCTGGCTTGATTACAGGGACAGGGCAAGAGCCGCAGAGATAATGCATAAACTTGTACCTCACCATGGCTGTATCGGTATAGGAAGGGATCATCTCGATGTAGGAGGGGCGGCATCACTGGAAAGATGCACGGAAGGACTTCAGGGAGGAGCCATAGCCGACTGGGTTATGCTCGGAGCCATGGGAGTTTCTGCCATGGGAGCAGATGTCGTATCCATTCACGGAGGAGGAGGCACAGGTATGGGTAATTCCAGAACCTATGGCTATACCATCTTTCTGGATGGCACTGAAAGTTCGTTAACTATGGTGAGAAATGTCCTTTTATTCGACCCCGCCCAGGGCATAGGAAGGCTTCATGCAGAAGATGTAAAGGAGACTTACGGGCCGGTAAGTGAAATCAATAAAGCAGGATATATGACCATTCCTCCTTACAGGAACAGGGCAGGTCTTGTCACTTAATTAAGAGAGAAACTATTTGCCGCTTCTTCACAGAAAGAAGCCCTTAAAATTCATAAACAGATCAAATCTTTATAAAATAAGCTATTAGCAGTAAGATTTACAGCTGAGAAAACTGGTTGCTAATAGTTTATTTTTTTTCTTACGATCTCCGGGGAAAGCCCACGGACTTTAGCCGTGGGATAGTGTAATGGGCA
>DAIOEN010000050.1:0-36000 GCA_036746235.1 Vulcanimicrobiota bacterium
ATTCACTGTTTAAAAGTCCTGCCAGTCTTCATCTATGGGATATAATGGACAGAGGCAAAAAAGTTTCAGTCATGTCTCCTCTATACAATGAAAAAAAAGGCAAAAGCTCTTTAGAGAACATCTTATTAAAACATCTCACAGAAAGTTTCAATGTAAATGTTTTACCGGACTGCAGATATTCTGCTGTGGCAGGTCACAAAATTATGATTGATATAGAATAGTGAGGTGACTTATGACGGTAAGATACAAAAAAAACCTGAAAAACAGATATAAAATAATAACACAACTCGGTCATGGAGGTATGGGAGCAGTATATAAAGCAAAAGATGAAATTCTGAATATAGATGTAGCGGTAAAAGAACTTTTCAATCAATCAAAAGAAGCTGTAGAACAATTTGAAAAAGAAGCAAAAATTCTGGCACGCCTCCACCATGCTTCACTCCCCAGGGTAACGGATTTCTTCGAAGAACAGGGTAAAAAATACCTTGTAATGGATTATATAGAAGGAGATGACCTGGAAAAAATATTAGAAAACACTTCGGAGTTTCTGTCGGAAAATAGAGTAAAAGAATGGATAATAGAACTTCTCAATACATTACAATATGTTCACAGTAAAGGTATAATACATAGAGATATAAAACCTGCAAATTTAAAACAGAACCCTTCAGGAAAGATTATTCTTGTAGATTTCGGTATAGCAAAATCAGGATTTAATTCTATGACCAATATGGGAGCAACAGGGTTTACTCCATATATGGCTCCACCTGAACAGTGCACAGGCAGTGGAAGAACAGGTGTATATTCTGATATATATTCAGTTGGTGCTACAATGTACTATCTGCTGACAAAAACAGTACCTGCCGAATCTATTATGAGAATAATGGGTATAGAACTGATAAAACCATCACAGATAAACCGGTCCATAAATAAAGAAACAGAAAAAATAATTCTTAAATCTATGAATCTGGAAATAAACAGTAGATATTCCAGTGCAAAAGAAATGAAAGATTTTCTTATGATTGCAACTGAAGCCGGTATACAAGTATCAACAAATATATTCAGACGGGATATAAGAAAATTTTAACGTATTCCAACAATCTCATTAAGGTAGTCACAAAGAAGAATGAGAACCTGTGTTTGCATCACGATTCTCATATACCCCCTTCACTCTTCACCCTTCACGATTCTGGTTCACAGGAAATATCCCTGAGGATAGAAAGTAATATTTTTTTTGTAAAAGGTTTTGTTATAGTATGTTGAACACCAAGTCTTCTGGCTCTGTTAAAAACCTCATCTTCTCCGTCAAAAGTAACGCCTGAAATGGCAACTATTTTGACATCAGGAAAGGTATTGGTGAATTCCTCTATAGTTTCAAAACCACTTTTTCCCGGCATAATAAGATCTGTTATGATTACATCAAATGGATTTTCTCTGTGAAGCCTGAGACCCTCATTACCATCACATGTATCTGTAATATCATAACCTTCGTATGTTAACAACTTAATTATAGCATTTCTTAACTGTTCATCATCATCTATCAAAAGAATCCTCGCCATCTAAGTTTATAACCTCTCTTTCGTCCAGCAATTTCCTTATAATCCCGGACAGAGTCTTTATGTTAACAGGTTTCATAAGAAATTCTCTTATACCTGCAGACCAGTAATTATCACTGTTTATAATATCGGAAAAACCAGTACAGAGTATTACTGGAATATCAGGCTTTATTTGCATAATCTCACTGACAAGTTTATGCCCCGGCAATTCCGGCATAGTCTGATCGGTAATAATCAGATCAAACCTGTCAGGTTCTATCTGAAACATATGGAGAGCTTCCACGCTGTTTGTTGTGGCAACAATATTATATCCCAGTTTTTCCAGCATATCTTTCATTCCATGAACAATAAATTCCTCATCATCCACTAAAAGGATGGTTTCTTTTCCTCCTTTTATCATAGCAGATTTTTCATCAACGTGCTCTCTCTCTGCCGGAACTGAAGGAAAATATACATAAAATACACTGCCCTCTCCTGGCTGACTGAAAACCTTTACTTCTCCTCTATAAGCCTGAACAATTCCCGATACCACAGAAAGTCCGAGACCTGTTCCGTCTCCTGCTCTTTTAGTTGTAAAATAAGGCTCAAAAATTCTTTCTTTAATTGAAGAATCTATTCCATAACCTGTATCACTCACTGAAAGTTTTACATGGTGGCCCGGTTTGAGATGTTCATATAAAGATACTTCTTCTGAATTAATAAATATATCATCCAGAGAGATTGTAAGAATTCCACCGTTTTCCTTCATTGCATGAAAGGCATTTGTACAGAGATTCATTAAGATCTGATGAATATGAGAGGGATCTCCCATGATTACAGCGGAACTATCTATATTCTGCCTTATTTCTATAGTAGAAGGAAGGGTTGCTCTGATTAATTTCAGAGCTTCTTTAATGACAGAACTTACCTGAACAGGTTTTAATTGATATTCTTTCTTACGTGTAAAAGAAAGTATCTGTCTGACCAGATCTGTTGCTCTATTTGCTGCTATTAATATTTCGTCGAGATTTTTTCTTAATTTTATGTCTTCCCCCACATCATCCATAACAAGTTCTGTATTAATAAATATAGAACCGAGTATATTATTAAAATCATGGGCAATACCTCCTGCAAGTGTACCAAGGGCTTCCATTTTTTGAGACTGAAGAAGCTGATTTTGAAGTTTAATTTTTTCTGTTATATCACGAATAAATTTTACTACCATTACTGTATTTAATTCTTTATCAAATACAGGATAGGCTCTTATTTCCATAGTTCTTCCCTGAAGCATATCGGAATACTCAAATTCCATATTCCCGACAGAATCAAACATTTCTTTTACCCTGCAGTCTTTACATGGTTGCTCAATATTTCTCAATAATTTATAACAATGTTTGTGAATAATCCTTTCTTTCATATATTCCTTGGCTTTCCAGTTGCTCATGACAATATTCATATTTCTGTCTATTACTACAATCATATCATCAATAGAATCAAAGGTACTTAAAAGTAGACTCTCAGTTTTTATTCTTCCTGCCATCTCTTCTTTTAATGTTTCATTTACTTTCAGAAGTTCTTCAGTGCGTTTAACTACAAGCTCTTCAAGGGAATTACGATATCTGTTCAGCTCTTCATTTTTATTCCAGCTTTTAACAAGAGAATCTACGAGACAGAAGAGTTCCTGATGACTGAAAGGTTTTTTCAGATAATATATATTTTCTTTTAAACTCTCTTTTATTTCTTCAAAACTCAGTTCATGGGCATAGGCAGTAATAAGAACTATTATTACATCCCTGTCAATACGCCTTAATTCTCTGGCAGTCTCCAGACCATTCATAATATTCATTTTCATATCAAGAATACAGATGGGTATGCTATGGCCAAGATTATATTCTTTCATGAAATATTCCAGAAGATATAAACCATCATTGAAAATATTAACGGTAAAACCATTACCTGAAGGTTCATAAGAATTGGCTTCTTCAAATATAGATTTATACAATTCCAGAAGTGCTTTATCATCGTCTGCTATGAGTATATTTTTATTTTCCATCGCCTTTTTCCACTCGCCTGTTCAGGGGCAGGGTAAAATAAAAGGTTGAGCCTTCCATGACTTTACTTTCCACACCTATTTTTCCTCCATGCCCTTCAACGATTTTCTTTGTAATTGCAAGCCCCAGGCCGGTACTCTTCTCTCCGTCTGTAGCTTTTACAGTCGACCTGTGAAACTCCTTAAATATATGAGGCAATTCCTGTTCCGGTATACCCTGTCCCTGATCTATTACACTTGTAATGATAAAATCTTCTCCACTTTTTATATCTACTGTTATTTTTGTATCACCATGGGAAAATTTCACGGCATTACTTATTAAATTATTTATTACCTGCGTTATTTTATCCCTGTCAAAGTTTATATATGGAATATTATCTTCGTAATTTAAATCAATCGTTATAGCTTTTTTATCTGCCAGCATCTGATTGAGAACAATATTCTCTTTCAGGAAATTTATATAATCTTCTTCCATGAGTTTGAGAGTCAGTTTACCTGACTCTATAGCAGTCAGATCAAGGAGATCATTTAACAGCACATTCATATATCTACCTGCTTTTTCGATATTTCTCAAAAACTTAACCTGTTTTTCAGTCAGATTAGTGCCCAGATATTCCAGTATATAAGAAAGGGTGGTTGTTATACTTCCGATAGGGTTTCTGAGGTCATGAGCGGCCATACCGAGAAATTCGTTTTTCAAATCATTAAGTTGTTTTAATTTTTCATTCTGTTTTGCCAGAAGATCTCTTGCATATTTAAGTTCTAAATGGGTTTTTACCCTGGCAAGTAATTCTGCTGAGTTAAAAGGTTTTGTCACATAATCAACGGCTCCCATCTCGAATCCTGTTACAATATCCTCTTTTTCTGACTTTGCAGTCAGAAAAATAACCGGTATATTCTTTGTTTCAGGAGAAGATTTCAGGGTTTTACATACCTCATATCCGTCAATCCCCGGCATCATAACATCAAGTAAAATAAGATCTGGTTTAACCTCCCTGAGCATATCCAGAGCCTCATATCCGCTGTTTGCTATGGCAAGTTCATAATTTACTTTCATCAGGATCTTTCCCAGAAGCTGAAGGTTAACCCTTGTATCATCTACTATTAAAATCAAAGGAACTGTCTGTTCATCCGTATTTCCATTAACTGTCATTTTATTAACACTCCTTATCAATCAAAGTTTTGACTTTTTTTATCAAATCAGGGAAAGAATCCATGACCTTCTCTATGCCTTTTCTGTCAAAATCCTCACAGTATTTAAATAATCTATCTGACCAGTCAGCAAAGATAGATAAACTGTATTTAACCGACAGATTATTAATTTCTCTCCCGAAGTCCATAATTCTATTTACAATAAGTTTTTTTTTCGCATAATTCCATTTTTCTATAAATTCTGTTTCCAGAAGGGTAACTATTTCAGGAAGAATTGCTTTCGTCTCATCTGGAATTGCATCCGGACAAACCATTATTTCCCCTGTATCAGACTCCTTTTTATTGCAGGGGAAAAAGTGTAATAATTTATTCAATAAATCCATTCTTGTCACAGGTTTTGTTAAATACCCATCACAGCCTGATTTCATTATTAATTCTTCATCTTCTTTCATAGCAGAAGCAGTAAGGGCAATAACAGGTATGGACTGTAATTTTACATCTTTTTTTAAGAGTCTTGTAGCCTGATAACCATTCATAACAGGCATCTTCATATCCATGAGTATAAGATCAGGTGTATGAGCTTTTGCCATTATTATGGCTTCCTTTCCGTTCTCTGCCTCTAAAGTATTTATATTATGAAGTACAAGAAATTCCTTCAGTAATGACCTGTTAGCCATAATGTCATCCACTATTAATACGAGAAGGTTATCAAAATTTATAAGATTTAAGTCTGCAGATTTAATCTTTATATCTACCATATCAGTTACAGTTACATGTTTTAGTATTACAGTAAAAGTGCTTCCCTGACCGCTCTTGCTGACAAGAAAAATTTCTCCTCCCATTATATCTACAAGTCTTTTAGTAATAGCAAGACCGAGACCGGTACCGCCGTATTTACCATGATCCTGTCTGATACCCTGCCTGAATGATTCAAAGATTAACGTTTGATGTTCTTCTCCTATTCCAATACCTGTATCTTCTATCGTAAATATAACATTTGCCATATTTTCTTTAATATATTCTTCTCTCACATCTATTCTGACATAACCTTTATCCGTGAACTTGACGGCATTTCCTACAAGGTTAAAAAGTATCTGTTTTACCCTTACTTCATCCATAAATAATCCTTCAGGCAAAGAAGGAGAGATATGAAATTTGAGTTCAAGGCCTTTATCTTTTATTTTCTGAGAAAATATAAGTATTATGTCATCAATCAGAGATGGTAAGTTCACTGCTACAGGCTGAAGTTCCATTTTACCTGCTTCGATTTTAGAAAGGTCGAGAATATCATTGATCAGGGCCATAAGTGTCTTTCCACCTGCAATAATAGAACCTGCATAGGTTTTGAGTTTTTCATCGTCAATCTGATTTTCCAGAATTTCTGCAAATCCCAGAATAGCATTCATAGGGGTTCTTATTTCATGGCTCATATTTGCAAGGAAATCGCTTTTTGCCCTGTTTGCAACTTCAGCAGAAAAAGCCATTTGCCTGGCACTGGCTATGGCTTCTTCTAACTGCTTATTTAATGCTTCAGTTTTTTCCTTGGATTTTCTGAGTTCTTCCTCTACTTCTTTCATCATTTGTGTTCTGTTCCAGACCTTCATAAGTGAATCTACAAGGATGTAAAATTCTTCTCTGTTAAAAGGTTTTTTTACATAATAAATATCATGTTTAAGACTATCTTTCAATTTATCAGGAGATATATCGGAAAAGGCTGTAACAATAATAATAATAACATCATGATCGATTTCTCTGAGTTCTCTGGCAGCAGTAAGACCATCAATTCCCGGCATTCTCATATCCAGAATACAAACAGGAATCCTGTTTCCTTTTTTATATTCAGAAGAAAAATATTCCAGAAGAGCTGTTCCATTATCAAATGTATCAAGGGTAAAATCTATATCCTGAACATCTCTTTCGAAAAAATCAAAATTATCCTGTTTTCTCATAAATATATGTTTATATAATGTTAAAAGGCTTTTACTGTCATCTGCCACAAGGATATGTTTGTTATAATTCTTCACACCTTTTCCTATCTCCATAATAAATTCTATTCTCCTGTTTATAATCGTGACGCGTGACGCGTGACGGGAGGACAATAACCATAATTATCATTTCTTTACAATCTTTATTATCGGATAATTTTATAGGTTCTATAGAGTTTTTCAGTAAATTATTTATTTGTTTTGAGTATATTCAGACGACGAATAATTTACCGGTAAGCTCTTCTTCAAGATTGAATAATTTTTTAATGACTTCTTTTATGAATTTTGAAATCATATGATATAAATCGATGGAAGCTAAAATATCTTTTATAGCTAAAGGTTGTTCTTTAATATGAGGATAGTGAAATCCTGTAATGTATGCAAATTCTGTGTCTTTGAAAGTTTCTCTCTTATTCATAAGTATATTCTATATGAAAAATACGATATAAGCAAGTATAAACACAATAAAAATAACCCGCCCAAGAGGAATCGAACCTCCGACCTGCGGATTAGGAATCCGTCGCTCTATCCCCTGAGCTATGGGCGGATTTGAGATTTCATATTATAACATAAATTAAAATCAAAGACAAGGTTTCTGAAAATTTTTCAAAACTTTATCTCTAAAAAGACTTTACATTTTGTAATTTTGTCGTGAAAATACTATTATCGGTAAGGTTAAAAATAACATCAGAAAAAAGCAGAGGAGTGGTATAAATGGGTTTAGGAAGTATTGGAAAGAGTGTAAGTAAAGCAGGGAAAAGTATTGGGAAAGCAGGAAAGAGTATTGGCAAGGGCCTGGGTAAAACAGCTAAAGGACTGGCAAAAACAGGATTAAATGCTACAGGAATAAAAGATATAGCAAAAGGAAATGTGAAAGGAATATTAAAAGGTGTAACAGGAGGAGCCATAAATTCAATGACAGGCGGGCTCGGCGGTGTTGCAATAGGTGCCATCGAAGGCGGTTCCAAAGATGGAGTAAAGGGTGCCGTTGATGGCGGCCTTAATGGTATACTGGGTAATTTACTTGCCAAGTAAAACAGATAAAAAATTCAGAACATCATCTATATGAGGCGGACATATAACAGGAGGTTTTTCAGTGAACCTCCTGTTATACATGGAAGCACATTTTCCAATGCCATAGACATTAAAACCTTCCGGTATATGAGTTTTGGGAGGGCCTGTAATAAAAGCTGTAAGAGGTAATTTCTCCAGTAATTCCACAGGTAATTCATCCAGTTTTTCTATAATTTTTCCTTCTATTACGGAACACTTTGAGCACGTATAATCAGACCAGTAATAATAAAAGTTTCCCTTTTTCCAGTATAGAGAAGGCATCTCAAATCTGTGAAACACTTCTTCTATCTTTTCACCTTTTATTATTTCATTATTCAACGCGGAAAAAAATCCTTTTTCTTCTGCCAGTCTGAGGTGTTCAACCTGTGCCGGGTCAATACCGATAACTTTACATGCCAGTTGATCAAGGGCAAGAAAATTTGTTCCTCCAAAAAGTAAATTTAAACCTTCCACTTCATGGCCCAGATCTGCAGGGCCGTTTCCTTCCAGTCCGTTTGAAGCATCTATTACAGACAGGGAAGGATTTATTACAGAGGCAAGTTCTGCTATATTTCTATGGAGATTTCTGTGGAATAAGTTTTTATTTCCCGGAGAAAGAAGTCCTTTCTGATTTTTGAGTCCAAGGCTTACTGTTGTCTGATAATGAGTCTTGAGTTTCGATACATTTATATATTCTCTCTCGAAAACTATTCCGGGAAGACTGATTAAATCGTTTATCTTTTTCTCCGTAAGAAGATCAAGATTTACCATGTCCACACCTTTCTCCAGGCACATATCTCTATAGCCGCATACGGCAAAGGTTTCTTCTACAGGAAAATCAATGGGAACAGGTCCTTCCCCTACAACTATATCGTGAAAGCCTTTTTCATGCAGGTAATCTATTATGCCTGCCACAACATGAGGATTTGTAATATAAGGAGACGATGGCCAGGTAGGTATGGCAATATTAGGCTTTATAAATATTTTTTCTTTTTCAGGAATATAAGAGAGTTCGTCAAGCATATTTTTTACAGATGACGATATAGAATCTCTTATTTTTGTTATTATAAGTGTCATAGAATAAAAGAGTTCTGTAATATAAAGCTAAATCCTCTCTATATATAAAGTATTTGCAGATAAATAAAACATTTATCTTCATCACTCACTACTTAGTACCGCTCCAAATAAGTTCATAACCATTTTATCAGCTTCTGTCTGACAGGCTCTTACGAAGAAAAATAATTTGCCTTATATCATTTGTTTTACAGACAATAAATTAACCCTTATTTAATTTTTAATTCTATATAAAAGACTAATTTTTCTTCTCCAGAGCCTGCCAGACAGAAGCTTTTTACGGGTACCCTTTTACCTGTTACGGTGTTTAGCTAATCGCTGTACATTCCCGTCAAGCGTTACGCGTTACGAAAAATGAGACAAAAATCCAATGAAGGATTTTATTCAGACATGATGAACTTATGTATAGAAAATTTTTAAGGAGCTGATTGAAGTGATAGATGAAAAATCCAGAGCAAAACTTGATGAACTTACAAGAAAAAGTGTTGATACCCTCCGTTTTCTGGCTATAGACGGAATACAGGCAGCTAACTCGGGGCATCCGGGACTTCCTATGGGAATGGCCGATGTAGCATATATTATATGGACTAAATATTTAAAACATAATCCTGAAAATCCGAAATGGCCCGATAGAGACAGATTTGTTCTTTCTGCAGGTCATGGTTCCATGTTACTTTACAGCCTTCTCCATCTCACAGGTTATGATCTCACGATGGACGATCTGAAAAAATTCCGTCAGTGGGGCAGTAAAACACCGGGACATCCTGAAAGCCATCTTACCGGAGGTGTGGAAACAACAACAGGGCCTCTGGGACAGGGTTTCTGTAACGGCACAGGCATGGCCATAGCAAAAAGATTTCTTGCTTCCCGTTTTAATCGTCCCGGTTACCCTGTAGTGGACTATAAGATATATGCCATTGTAAGTGACGGAGATTTAATGGAAGGAGTAACCCATGAAGCTGCATCTCTTGCAGGTCATCTGGGGCTCAATGAATTAATATACGTTTACGATGACAATGGAATAACAATTGACGGAAGCACAGACCTTGCATTCACGGAAGACAGAGGGAAAAGGTTTGAAGCATACGGATGGTTTGTCCAGCATGTTAACGGCCATGATCATGAAGAGATAATAAATGCCATAAATAAAGCCAGAGAAGAAAAAGAAAGGCCGTCTATTATAATGGCAAAAACCATTATAGGTTACGGAAGTCCTAACAGGTCCGGGAAATCGAAAGTACATGGCGAGCCGCTGGGCGCTGAAGAGATAGCTCTTACCCGTAAAGTTTTTAACTGGCCGGAAGAAACATTTTATATACCTGCCGATGTTCTCAGTCATTACAGGGAAGCAGTAAAAAATGGAGAAAAATCCGAAAAAGACTGGCAGAATATGATGAAAAAATATGACAGTGAATATAAAGATCTGTCTGCACAATTTAAAGAATGGATGAGCGGTACATTACCTGCAGGGTGGAATAAAGATCTTCCTGAATTTAAAGAAGGTACCTCTCTGGCAACAAGAGCTTCTTCAGGTAAAGTACTTAATGTACTGGCAAAAAAAGTGGGAAATATTCTCGGAGGATCTGCAGACCTTCATCCGTCAAACAATACCTATCTCGATGGATTTGCACCATTGAAAAAAGGCGATTTTTCAGGAAGAAATATGCATTTCGGCATAAGAGAACATGGCATGGGGAGTATAATGAACGGTATGGCACTGAACGGTGGTATTATCCCCTATGGAGGCACATTCCTTGTATTTTCCGATTATATGAGAGGTTCTATAAGACTCGCTGCCATTATGGGTATTCAGGTGATTTATGTATTTACCCATGACAGTATAGGACTGGGAGAAGACGGTCCGACTCATCAGGCAGTAGAACATGTGGCTTCTCTGAGAGCCATACCGGGTCTTACTGTAATAAGACCTGCCGACGGCAACGAAACTGCTCAGGCATGGATTTCTGCTATTGAAAACACCGGAGGCCCGACTGCTCTTATACTTACAAGACAGGCAGTTCCGTCACTGGATCAGAGCAAATTTAACAGTGCCAGAGGACTTCACAGAGGAGCTTATATACTTGCCGGTTCTGAAAGACCTGAGATTATACTCATAGGAACCGGTTCTGAAATCCATATAGCTCTCGAAGCTTACAATAAACTATCGGAAGAAGGTATTGGTGCCAGGGTTGTAAGTATGCCGTCATGGGAACTTTTCGATAAACAGCCGGAAGACTATAGAAAAGAAATATTCCCGGAATCTGTTCCGAAGGTGGCTATTGAAGCAGGTGTGAGACAGGGATGGGACAAATACGTCGGCACAAAGGGAGATGTCATAAGTATTGACAGATTCGGTGCTTCTGCTCCGTACAAAACTATTTATCAGGAATACGGATTAACCTGTGAAGCCATGGTTAAAGCGGCAAAAAAAATTCTCTGTAAATAATTTATATAGCTATAATTTTTCTGAAATAACATCCGATAATAATAAAAAGATTATCGGATTTTATATTTTTCACAGGAGGAATTAACTTATGAACATGTCAATTCAAAACAAAACTCTCCTTATATTCATACCTTCTATAATAATTATTATTATATCTTTATATATAACTTATATAACCTCTTCTCAAACTATAATGAACAACGAAAAAGAAAAATTAAAACTCGTATGTGATAAAACAGTTATAGAACTGGAGGAATGGATACAGAATTCTGAAACCAATGCTTATCTTTTCAGTGAAAACGGTGTTTTTAAAAGTTGCTGTAAAGGGAAACGTATGGATGAAGCCAGAGAAAGAGTCAAAATTTACCATAAAAAATGTCCATTTTATGAAAATATCTTTGTAGCGAATAAAGATGGAGAAATTTTTATAGACTCAGTGGAAGGTAAATCTATAGGAATTAATATAAGTAAACTGCCTGAATACAAAATAAATGCGGAAAAAGCAGGAGAAGGAGAAACATGGGTAGGAGATGCAGAAAAATCACCTGCCACAGGCAAAGCTGTAAGTTTAATTACCGCTCCCGTTACGGACAGAGGAGAATTTGTCGGTATTATGGGTACACCTGTTGAACTGGAAACCTTATCAAGTCAATTCATAACAACCTTTAAAATCGGAGAAACAGGTTATATATATATAGTAGATAAAAGGGGGAGAATGATTTCTCATCCTGATAAAGAGCTTATTTTTAAACTGAACATATCTGATTATGACTGGGGTAAAAAGATATTATCGGAGAAAAGCGATCATATCACTTATAACTGGAACGGGAAAGAGAGAGTTGCCTTTTATAATACCTGTGAAAAAACAGGATGGAAAATAGTAACGGCAATAACGTCAAATGAATTAAACGGTCATATGCAGGCCATAAAATTTATATCTTTATTTATAGGAATTATAATAGCTGCCATAATGATAATAATGATATATTTTTTAACAAATTATATAGTCAGGCCTATAAAAAATATGTCTGATATTATGAAAGATATATCAGAAGGCGAAGGAGATCTGACAAAGAGAATCTCCGTAAAATCAGAAGACGAAATAGGCCAAATGGCAGAATATTTCAATAAATTTATAGATAAGCTTCAGAATATAATTAAAGAAGTATCCAGGAATACAGACAGTGTATCTGCCTCATCAAAAGAACTTTCTAAAATTTCCAGTGAAATGGCTGCAGGCTCGCAGGAAATGGATAGTCAGGCAGGTATGGTTGCTTCTGCAGGAGAAGAGTTGTCTGCAAATATCAACAATATAGCTGCCGGTGCGGAAGAAATGTCTGCTGTTATAAATACTGTAGCATCTGCTATAGAAGAGATGAGCGCTTCCATAGGAGACGTGGCAAAAAATATGGAAAAAGAAGCAAACATTGCCAGGGAAGCAAACAATCAGACAGGAGAAGCAAAGAAAATCATGGCAAAACTCGGAGAATCTGCAAAAGAAATAGGAACTATTGTAGAGCTGATAAATGACATAGCAGATCAAACAAATCTTCTGGCACTGAACGCAACAATAGAAGCTGCAAGAGCAGGAGAAGCGGGGAAAGGATTTGCCGTAGTGGCGAATGAAGTAAAAGAACTTGCAAAACAGAGCAGTGAAGCTACAGGAAAGATTAACGGTAAGATAGAAATCATACAGAATAATACTGAAAAATCTGTAAAAGCCATAAATGAAGTGGCTTTAATAATTAATGAAGTAACTAAAATAGCTACGTCAATAGCAGCTTCCATAGAAGAACAATCTGTAACAGTAAATGAAATTTCTCAGAATATATCAGGTGCTTCAGAAGCTTCTGGCGAAACATCGAGAAATATTCAGGAAGGGGCAAAAGGAGCCAATGAAGTATCAGGTAATATTCATGCCATAAAGGAAATAACAGGTATGGTTTCTGACTCTGCAGCAGAAACAAACTCAAATGCACAGGAACTTGAAAAACTGGCAGGAAATTTGAAGAATATTTTAGGACAATTTAAATTACAGTGAGTAGTGAATAGTGAGTAGAGTATGGCGCCATCATTTCTCGCTGAAAACTATAAAATTGCTCACTCTGTCCTGACCTATAATGCCTGCGGCAGAATGTAATGTCAGAAGATCTTTTACGTACAACTGTGTGGAAGATCCTCCGTCCAGGTTAAGAGCTTTCTCACAGTTCCAGTTCATAGAGTATATGGCACCGGCAAATTCATTCAACGTAAGGCCTCCTGAAATAGTACTTTCTGTAGCTATAAGAAGTATATTGCCGTCTCTGTCAAGACCTATGGCACTCCTGGAAGCTTCTTCCCTGTCTTTATATTCTTTATAGACATGACCGTTCCATATAAGTATGGGGAAAGATTGAAGGGCTTCTGTAACATCTGTATCATAAAAAGACTCTTTTGTACATATTCCATAGGGGTCCGACTCATCGGACGTTAAATAAAAGACTCCTGAATAATCCCAGTAATCTGTAAGAGGATTTATTTTTTTCCCTTTTGACATAAAAAGACCTATAGGTGAAAAATCCTCTCCCGGAGCAAAGAAACCTCCGTTTATCGCAGCAACTACCTTTCTGTCTTTTTTTACATCATCTACTGTTATACCCTTATTATGGTAAAGATGTATATTATATTTAACAGGGTTAATTTTTACCATATAAATGAGAAATCCGACACCTGTCGATTTTTTAAATTCTTTTTTTACTACAGGAATTGTTCCCGATAAATGAGATTTGGAAAAATTTTTCTTTATATTCTTTAAACCTGCAGGAAGATATACAGAATCACCCGGTTCTATAGTATCAACATTTTTTATATGGCCATTCATGGATATAAATTCATCATAGGAAATCATTCTTGTTGTATTTGCACAATATATGGAATAAAAAGTATCACCTGGCTTTACCTTATATTTCACGAAGGACATACCGGTATTTGCCTGTTTAAGGAGATTATAAGAAGAAAAATTTTTATTGAGAATATGGCCGGTAAAATCTACGGCATTATGCAGGGATGTTTTATTAAATGATGATACACAGCCTGTTATAAATACAATTACTATGAGCAATGTAAATCTTGTAACATAAAACATAAGATTATTCTCCACGGTAGACCATCTTCACAAAGTATCGCAAGAATAACCTTATAATGTAAATTCTATAAAGATATATAAAATTCCTGTTTATTTTTTAATTTTATAAAAATAGTGAGAGAAATCTCTTCACTCTTCACCCTTCACTACTTAACTGCTTTCAATATGTCCTCTCTAAATTCCCTGGCAGAGGCATATCTTTCATCTTCCCTCTTCCTTACTGATTTATCAACTACCCTTGCAAGTTCGGCAGGTATATAACCTGCCCGTTCTCTTACAGGTATCGGATTTTCACTCAAAACCAGAAGGAGAGGATCTGCATATTTTCTCAAATCTATTCTCATACCATTCTTTACAGCCATCATACAATCAAGAGGTGACGGATAATCAAAAGGATATTTACCTGTAAGAAGATAATAAAGGCTTACCCCCATAGAATATACGTCTGCAGGAGGTTTTACATATTTATAATTAAGCAATTGTTCCGGTGCCATAAAAATAACTGTTCCTGCCACTTCACCGTCTTTTGTCATCATAGAGCCTCCTGCTTCTTCGAAATTCTTTGCAAGTCCGAAATCACTGAGCTTTGCCTTTATACCTTTGCTGTCTCTATGAAGAAGAATATTTTGAGGTTTTATATCCCTGTGAATATAGTTTTTCGAATGGGCAAATTGAAGACCTTCCAGACTCTGGCAGATAATATTACATGCTTCAAGATAAGGTACAGGTCCTGTATATTTTTTTATTATCAAATCGGAAGCATCTCCGTCACCGAGGAATTCGATGGCGAAATAATGATCTTTTCCCGTATGACCCTGGTCATAAAGGCGTACTATATTGGGGTGTATGAGCCTGGAAATTACAAGCATTTCTCTCTGAAAGAGCTTTTTATTCTTTTCAGACATGGCTGCCATAGGGAGAATCCTTTTGAGTGCTACAAGTCTCCCTGTTACTGTATGCCATGCTTTATAAACTTCACCCATACCGCCTTTTCCAAGTAATGACAGTAATTCGTAATCTCCCATTTTATCACGAAAAGTTCCTTCTTTTCTCGGAGGTTTGCACAGAGGGCAGTAATATACGGCACTGTCTAAAAATTCATCCCTTTTCCCGTCCCTGTTTGCCATGTCACTTATATTTTTACAGCATCCCGCACATAATACGGGGTTATCGGCATAAACGTTTTCCTCTTTTTTTGCACTGCACTCCATGCATGTATAAATAAGTCCTTCCAGATCGTCAGCTTTTTTTCCGACAAGTTCTCCGAGGACATCTTTCCCGCATTCTATACAATTTACTTCCGGTGAAAGGAAAAGTGTTCCTTCTGCTTCACCTGTGATATTTTCTTCCTGAGTTATATTTATCGTAAGAATGGTTTTTCCCACCCTGATGGAATCTCTGTCGGAAAGCTGTATCAGTTCACATTTCCCGAGTTTTCTGTCATTTACCTTTGTACCATTGGTACTGCCCAGATCTTTTAAAAAACAGTATGGAGGATTCAATTCAAGAATAAAATGATGACGTGATATATATCCGTCCCCTTTAAGCTGTGAATGGGTATTTATTTTTGACCTTCCCACTACAAAGGTATCATGACGGTCAAAAACAAAATCTTCTTTACCTCCCGGCCCTTCTTCTATCCTGAGTATAACCTTCATTTTCTTGCTGTCTTCCGCCTGGTTAATCATACCCAGGCTTTTCTTCACATTATTTTCTATTATTTCTGCCCTTACTGCAGGAACAGTCATAAAATCCAGAAGTCTTTTCAGGTGTTCCCTGTGTTTTTCCGAAGTTTTTTTATCCTTCAGGAATTCCATAAACCGTTTTTCATATATGACTTCCTGTATGTCTCTGTCAAGCTGAATAGCCTTCTTATAATATTCATCTGCTTCATCATAGAGGGCAAGTTTATCATAAATATGGCCCATGGCAATATGATAGCCTGCCTCATCGGGCTTTAAAGCAAGGGCTTTAAGATAATGATCTTTTGCCTGAAGAAAATCTCCCTGAAGTAAATATGCATTTCCCATACTGGCGAAAGCGGCAGGATCTTCAGATTTTGTTCCTTCTTTAAATTTCTCAATAGCTTTACGATAATCTTTTTTATCAAGCAGTTTTGATCCTTCTTCTATAAAATCTACTCTTTTATCTACTTTCAGTTTCTGCTGATTTAATTCAATCCATTTCTTAATCTTTCCCGTATGTTCGGAAAGAACATCCCTGTAAAGGGTATATAAAGGGGATCTCAGATAACTGTTATAAATCAGTTCATAAAGTTCGACTCTTTTCGCAAGATTAAGAGTCTCAAGCACTTCAGGTTGTAAATCTCTTTTTTTAAGTTCTTCACAGAGTGCTGAAAATTCATCTTCAGGATCCTTCATGTAATTCAGGACAGTTTTTGTATAATTATTATCATCATTTCTGAATAAGTCTTTAACATAAAGTGTTATTTCCTGAATACATACCCTGTCAAAGGATTTAGTATAAATAGATTTTATAAAAGAGGAAGCAAAACACTGTGCTGCCATACCTCCTACAAGCTGAACAAGACCGAGAACTTCTTCACCCATAATATGATCTCTCCATTCGTGACGCGTGACGCGTGACGCGTGACGCGTAATAATAATCAGAATATCAGGCTCCTGTGACGCCGATTTTTACAGCAGATGACTTCTCTCTCAATGCATCACTATATTCAATTATTATAATAAAAAAATTAATGGTTGAAAAGTCAAAATTATGAAAATATTAACCTTTCAACCATTTTATATAAAACTTAAAAATTAACCTTTACTTTCAAGTTTAATATCTTTAAGAAGACTCAATAAGTCATTGGGATTGGGTTGATCTTTTGGATTTTCCTTTACCTTTTCCTTATCAAAGAAAGGAGCAGGAACAAAATTCCACTTATCAGGTGTAAGAACAGACATAGTCTGCCCCTGAACAAGCATTTCATCCCATGGAGTATCCTGCGCCCAGTCTGTTTTTGTATAACCGTATCTGGCAGGTCTAGGTTTATCGGTAGGAATATAAACTGACATGCCATGGGAATCCTTATAAAGTTCGGAATGCTGTTCTGCTATAATAGCATTCTTTGCCGCACCCAGAAGATTCGACGCTTTTTCTTTTATTGATGTATCGGAGAGATTTTTACTTTCCAGTATCTTTTCAGCAAAATCTATTATATCCCTGAACTGACCGTAAGGCTCAATAAAAGGAATGGTCTTACTGTAAGATTCTGTTTTATTTGCGACTTTTCTCACAAGTTCAAGGGCATCAGGTTTGGCCATTACTTCTCTTGCAAAGTCAGATGCCGCCGATGCAAGGGTGTTCATTTTACTCAAGTCTATGGCAGAAAGTGTCGGCAACTGGTCCTGAGTCTTTGCACTTTCTTCTATAATCTTCTTTGCCACCTGTTCCGGTTCAATAGATATCTTCTTTTCTGCCATAAAGTTCAGGGCCCGGATAAGCTTGCCTTCTTCTCCCAGTATACTGGAATAAGGCCATCCGCCGCTTCCTTCTGCTTCTTCCGAACCTATCATTATTTTTGCCTGATCCTTTAATTGATATGCTACTTCAGACTGGCCCATAAGGCAGCAATCAAAACCTATAATATCAAACTTATCTTTGCCAAGAGCTGTTCTTGCTTCATCAATAGCTTTTTTCAGGTCAGGAATATTCATAACACTTTTGCTTGAGTCATCATTTGCAACACCTGCAAAACCGCCTCCATGGTCACTTACTATTATGATCGTATGTTTTGCAGGATATTCTTTATGGGCCCAGAGAATAAAATCCTTAAGATGGTCAGGATTGGAAGTATCTACTTCTCCTATTTCACCTTTCACAGGTGATTTAATTTCATCGGGATTATCGCTTTTGGTAACATAAAATCTCCTTGCTCCGTCCCATGGGCTTATGCCTCTGTGCTGTCTTGAGCCTCTGTCAAATTGAACAAGGATATTTACCATTTCATTGGAACCGATTTTCTCAAGATCGGCCATATTCCTGGACATATTTTCTTCAAGAGTATTATCTCCTGCCATATAGACAAGAACATTCCATTCCTTTACATTATCTGTTTTAAAAGGAGTTTCTCCTGCAGGCCCCGGCTGTGGTTCCGTATCAGAGAGGGCATCTCCTCTGGGACCTGCAAATTTCAAAAAGCTTGTATTTTCAGGTAAATCAAAATACTGTCCCAGGGAAACTTCATCATTTAATTCTTCTTTCTTCTCCTGCTTTTTTACTTTTACGGATTGCATCTGACCTGTATGAATTTTATTCGCCAGAGGATTTATATTGTTCATAACTATTTCCTTTCCAGTAAGTTCTACGATAATATCCTGTCAACTATATTATATCAAAAAACAAAAGCTTAAACCTGTTAAATTGTTAACTTTTTGTTAACTTTTTAAAGAAATTTATCGTGACTTCCAGGACAATTTTGAATTTAATCTGTGAACCTTATCCATCAAAAATTTTCTCTCTTCAAAACTATACCATTCTCCCTGATAATACTGATAGGATGTGTTATGAGCAAGGGGATCCCTTAAATCTGTTTTAATTTTTTCATAGTCAGACGTTCCCGGCACAGGTGAAAAAACAGAGAGATTGTTTTTAAGGCCGAGTTTAAATATGTATTCTATAGTTTTATCAACTTCATGAAAGGTCTGGTCCGGAATTGCCATCATGGTATAAATTCTTATCTCTTCTTTCGTAAATCCCGCCCTGTAAAGATTTTCAAGAGCAGATTCAAAATCTGAAATTTTTACTTTATTTCCGGTTAAAGTCTGAATATGTTCATTTACAGTTTCAAGACTTAAATTTATGGTTTTAAAGCCTGATTTCCATAGGAGACCTGCCATGTCACTGTCAATAAATCGTGAATGAACTCCGTTCGGAGTGTGAAATCTCAAATTTTCAGTTATCAGCCCTGTAAGTAAAGTTTTTATACAGGGATTTAACAGAAGAGCGTCATCATAAAAGGCAAAATCAGATATTTTATACACATCTTTTATAAATTTAATTTCCGTCATTACTTCATGAACATCTCTTGATATAAAACATGGCTCAAGTATTTTTGAAGCACAATAAGTGCATTTATAGGGGCAACCTCTTGAGGTCATTACAGAAGCATAATCCAGTTTCTTATAATGAGAATAATCGGGAGAAGAGATTTTATAGAACCTGTGGTTTATACCTGTATAAGTTTCAATAATTCCAAGAAATTCTCTCATGCTTGAGCCAGTGAACACATGGTCTGCCTGTGAATGTATTTTAGCAAAATCAGAGCAGAGTGTGGCGTAAATACCACCTAAAATGACAGGAATAGAAAGAAAGACCCCTTTTAATATGGATATAGCAAGATGAACGCCGGGATACCAGTAAGTCATGCCTGATGTTACAAGTATAATGTCAGGTACGGGAATTTTCTTTAAATCACAGAGGAAAGCGTCTACAGAAATCCCGTATCTTTTATAATATCTCGGTATTTTTTTATATAACCCGGGTTTCTCTATAATTTCATCTGCAAATTTACCTGTATTATAATGTCTGTCTTTTTTTATTACAGACTCATAGTTTCTGTCAAGACAGTCAATGAAATATAAATTATATCCGTTTTTCCTGAGAACAGTCGAAATATTCAAAAGTCCCAGAGGTTTCATCCAGAGGTCATAGGCTTTAAAATCTATAATCCACGGGTTTACAAGGAGAATATTTATATTATTATGTAACATAATTGTTTATTCTTCAAATATAATTTATTATCCTTTTTCAATGTCAATTGTGTTTTTTATCAATTCAGCAAACAGGTAAAGCCTTGACAGTAGAATATAATTATGGAATAATAGAATCAAAGTGAGTCACTTTTTGATTCATAAAAGAAGGTGATTACTAATGAGACAGATTACAATAAGAGGAATTCCAAAGGAAGTAGAAGAAATAGTTAAAGAAGAAGCAAAAACAAATGGTATAAGCCTGAATAAAGCATTTATATTAATACTTAAAGAGGCAACAGGAATAAAGACGAAAAATAATACAAAAAAAGTCATATATAATGATTTAGATCATCTATCAGGCATGTGGTCGGAAGAAGAAGCGGAAAACTTTATGGAACATCTTAAAAATCAGAGGAACATAGATGAAGAATTATGGAAAAAAATAGAATAATGCTTGATACGTCAGCATACTCTGCTTTTATGAAAGGTCATATAAATATTAAATATTCATTACAGAAAGCCTACAAAATACATGTAAATTCTATTATAATCGGTGAATTATTATATGGTTTCATAAATGGTAAAAAAGAACGTGAAAATAGATTGATTTTGCAGGATTTTCTTTCATCGCCAAGAGTTCAGATAATTGATATAGATGAAGAAACATCAGAAAGATATGCTGTAATAAAAAACTATCTTACAATGGAAGGCACACCGTTACCTGTAAATGATATATGGATATCCGCTTCTGCCATGCAATACGGATTAAAGGTATTAACAACAGATAAACATTACCTGAAAATTCCTCAGATCGTGGTAGAATATTATGAAATTTAATCAGGAGGTTTAATGATGCAAATAATTGACGCTACAGGGAAAGCATGTCCTCAGCCTGTAATCATGACAAAAGATGCCCTTCTGTCGGAAGAGCAGATAACAGTAATAGTAGATAATCCCATATCAAGGGATAATGTGAAAAGATTTGCAAAGAGTCAGGGGTGCTCTGTTACCAGTCAGGAAAAAGACGCTTTATTTCATTTAATTATTACAAAAGGTTCACAGGCAATTTCCGACATCAAAACTTCGGAAATTATTGACTGCCAGACAGGTTTGAAAAAACTGAAAGGCAGAACGTTATTTTATATAGCTTCAGATCAAACAGGTATAGGAGCTGAAGAACTGGGACACATATTAATGAGAGCCTTTATTAAAACCATAAAAGACCTGGACGAAAAACCTGAAAAAATAATTTTCATCAATTCCGGTGTAAAACTATCATGTAAAGGTTCTAAAGTTATAGAAGATCTGAAAGATCTGGAAAAATCGGGTATAAAAATATTATCATGCGGAACATGCCTGGATTTTTACGGACTGAAAGAAGATTTAGCTGCAGGAACAATTTCAAATATGTATGAAATACTGTCTGCTTTACAGGAGGCAGAGAAAGTAATAAGACCGTAGGAACCGTGACGGGTGATGTGTAACGGGACATAATTGTGAAAATAAAGAAGGTTATAAATTAATAATATGTTATATCTTGATAATTCTGCCACATCTTTTCCAAAACCTCCCTGTGTAATAGAAGCCATAGGAGATTATCTGAGATGTACAGGAGCAAGTGCCGGCAGATCTGGATATAAATCTGCTCTGAAGGCAGCAAAAATGGTCTTTTCATGCAGAGAAAAACTTGCCCGGCTTTTTAATATAAAGGATTCTTCAAGGGTTATTTTTACTTCAGGCGCTACGGAGTCTCTGAATGCCGCTATATTCGGTATTTTAGAAGAAGGAGACGAAGTGCTAACAACTGCTATGGAACATAATTCTGTTATGAGACCTTTACGATATCTGGAAGAAACAAAATCTATAAAGATAAAATTTCTGAAGACGGATAAATACGGTGCTCTGGAAGAAAGAGATATTGAAGAGAAAATAACGGAAAAAACAAAACTGATAATAGTAAATCATGTGTCAAATGTTACCGGTTCCATTGTTCCCCTGGAATATTTCAGAGATGTTAAAAAAAATGCCTTCTTACTTGTAGATGTGGCACAATCTGCAGGAATTTATCCCCTGGATGTGGAGAAATATTCTATAGACCTTCTGGCATTTACAGGACATAAAGGACTTATGGGAGTAACAGGCACAGGAGGACTTTATGTAAGAGAAAATATTCCAATAAAGCCTTTAAAATTCGGCGGTACAGGAAGTATATCGGAAAAAGAAGAACAGCCTGATTTTTTCCCAGACAGAATGGAATCCGGAACTCTTAATACTACAGGTATTGCAGGTTTGAATTCATCTCTTGATTTTATACTAAATAAAGGTATAGAAAATATTCTATCTCATGAAAGAAAGCTTTCTGAGTATTTTATTGAAAAAATTAACTCTATTGATGATATTATTCTATATGGCCCGGAGGAGACGAAAAAAAGGCTGGCTGTATTTTCAATCAATATAAAAGACAGAGATCCTGCTGAAACAGGTTTTATACTTGACAGAACATATGATATCTGTGTAAGAGTCGGTCTCCACTGTGCTCCTTCTGCCCATAAAACAGCAGGAACTTACCCGAAAGGTACAATCAGAATAAGTTTCGGATATTTCAACAGTTTTGATGAGATAGATTTTTTAGTTACATCTCTCAAAGAGATAATTAAAACATGAGTAAATGTGTGGCCATTTTTAAATCAATCCATGAAGTCCTTAAAATAGAAGAAATATTACAGAAAGAGAACATATACTGTGATATAATACCATTACCGAGGGATATAAGTAAAAGCTGTGGTATGGGAATAGTATTTAACTGCAATGATCAGGAAAAAATAACAGATAGATCCGGAGAATATACCGTTGAAATTCAGCACTTATACAGATTACATGAAGGGCGGTTTCAACTTATGCCATAAAGGTGGTGACGCTACAATGACAAAACCTCTTACTCATTTTTCAAAAGCAGCAGGTTGAGCGGCGAAAATAGGTCCGTCGGACCTGCATAATGTCATTAAGGATCTGCCCCTCATGGCAGACCCGAACCTCATTATAGGGATAGAAAATTCAGATGATGCAGGTGTTTATAAAATATCTGATGAACTTGCACTTATTCAGACTGTAGATTTTTTCACCCCCATAGTGGATGATCCTTATTTATTCGGTCAGATTGCAGCCACAAATTCTCTGAGTGACATATATGCCATGGGCGGAAAACCTCTGACTGCCATGAATATAGTATGTTTTCCCATAAAAGAACTTCCAGGTGATATTTTAAAGAAAATACTCCTGGGAGGCATGGAAAAAATAAGAGAAGCAGGAGCACTTCTTGTGGGAGGACACAGTGTGGAAGATTCCGAAATCAAATACGGTCTGTCTATTACAGGTATAATCCATCCTGACAGGGTTGTTTCCAATAAAGGGGCAAAACCGGGGGATAAACTCATACTTACAAAACCTCTGGGGACAGGTATCATATCCACTGCCATAAAAGCAGGTATGGCTTCTCCTAAAGCTATAGAAGAAATTACCATATCTATGAGTACCTTAAATAAAAGAGCGGCGGAAATTATGGGAGAAGTGGGGGCAAACGCCTGCACCGACATAACAGGCTTCGGCCTTACAGGACATTTACTGGAAGTTTTAAGAGCAGGTAATGTGGGGGCAATCATCTATCATGACAGAGTGCCAGTTTTTTCGGAAGCCATGAATTATGCAGAAATGGGTCTTGTGCCGGCAGGGACTTATTTGAATAAAAATTATTATTCATGCAGTGTTATTTCAGACACAGATATATCAGTCTTTAAAGAAGATATTCTCTATGATGCCCAGACATCGGGAGGACTTTTAATATCCATGCCAGAGGAAAAAGCTTCCCTTTTTAAAGAAAAGTTTGGAAACTGTGCAATTATAGGAGAAATCATAGAAAAACGTCAGAGAAAAATTATTTTAAAAAACAGTCCCTAAACGTTACAGATTACAAAAATATCCATCGTGGTGATTGATGAGTAAAAAATATCCCGTTCTACTCACTACTCACTACTCACTAATTATGATTAATTTTTTTAAAGCTCACGATAATAAAGCAATAATGAAATACAGACTATATATAGCTGTTACAATAATATGTGTCTTAATCTGCGGCTCTATAATTACATATAAAGTGGGAATAATCAGAGACAGTGAATTGAGAACAGATTTAATATCCAGAACAAAACTTGCTTCTGCTTCCATAGATCCGGATAAATTAAAAAACCTCAAAGGAGATCTGTCAGATTTAAAAACCGGTGATTATCAATATTTAAAAGACAAACTTATTTCTATTCGCTCAATGGAATCAGATATAAGATTTATTTATTTACTGGGTCTTCGTAAGGGGAACATATTTTTCTTTATGGATTCAGAACCGGCTAACTCTCCCGATTATTCTCCGCCGGGTCAGGTATATGAGGAAGCAAGTGCAGCCCTCATAGAGATATTTACCACCAAACAGGCTTTCAGTGAAGGTCCTATGCCTGATAGATGGGGCTTATGGGTAACAGGTTTCGTGCCCATAATCAATCATGATACAGGTGAAGTTATAGCTGTCTGCGGCATGGATATAGACGGTAAAGACTGGAATCGCCTTATTACTGTCAGTCGTCTTACACCTGTAAGCGTTACAGTTATTATAAGTCTCTTACTAATTATCTTTTTTATTCTTCATTACTTATCAGGTGAATTTTCTATAAAGATAATAAACTCTGAAAAAAAATATCGTACCCTTTTCAGTGAAATGCTAAGCGGTCTTTCCCTTTACAGAGTAATCGTCAATGAAGGGGGCCAACCGGTAGATTACCAATTTCTGGATGTTAACCCTGCTTTTGAAAAGCTCACAGGCTTCAAAAAGGAAGATATAATAGGGAAAAATCGTAGAGATCTTAAGATTGATATAAATGATGAATGGATTAATATATTTAATGAAGTTTATCTTACAGGGAAACCAAGTCACTTTGAAAAATATCATGCCAGTTTTAATAAATACCTTGATGTAATAGTCTACAGTCCTCAATCAGGTCATTTAGCAGTTAATTTCAATGATATTACAGAAAGTAAAGAAGCAGAAAAAGCTTTAAAGGAAAGTGAAGAAAAATTCAGATCCATAAGTATAGCTGCCCAGGATGGAATTATAATTATGGATAACAGAGGCAATATATCATACTGGAATCGTGCGGCAGAAAAAATTTTCGGATATAAAGAAGAAGAAATAATCGGAAAAAATCTTCACCATACGCTGGCTCCCGAATACTATAAGAAAGATTTTTCAGAAGCTATTGAAAAGTGGAAGAATACAGGTCTTGGTAATGTTATAGGTAAACTGGTCGAATTAAAAGCTTTAAGGAAAGACGGAAAAGAAATTGAGATAGAACTTTCCCTGTCATCTGTTAAACTGGGTGATACATGGCATGCCATAGGTATTGTCCGTGACATTACAGAGAAAACAAGGGTTCAGAAAGAACTGAAAAAAGCCAGAGATGAGGCAGAAGAAGCAAGTATTGCAAAAAGCCAGTTTCTTGCAAATATGAGCCATGAAATAAGAACACCGATGAATGGAATTATTGGTATGACAGATTTACTGTTAGATACAGAACTGACAGATACTCAGAGAGAATTTGCCCTCACTATAGAAAAATCTGCAGATTCACTCCTGAATCTGATAAATGATATTTTAGATTTTTCAAAAATAGAATCAGGAAAATTAGAACTTGAAATACTTGAATTTGACTTGAGAGCAGTAGTAGAAGATGTAGTGGATCTGCTTGCACTGAAAGCCTCTGAGAAAAAACTTGCCTTCGGTTATTTAATATACAGCAATGTGCCTGAAATGTTATGGGGGGATCCTGGAAGAGTAAGACAGATTCTTATCAATCTTACAGGAAATGCCATCAAATTTACGGAAAAAGGAGAAGTCCTGATAAGTATAAAGCTTGAAGAAGATAATGGTCCCTGTGTTAAAATAAGATTTTCTATCAGTGATACAGGTATAGGAATACCGGAAGAACTTATAAAAAATCTATTTCAGTCCTTTTCACAGGTAGATAGCTCTATTACAAGAAAATACGGAGGAACAGGCCTGGGACTTGCTATATCAAAATATCTTTCAGAGATGATGGATGGAGAAATAGGAGTAGAAAGCATACCGGGGAAAGGTTCAAACTTCTGGTTTACGGCAGGGTTTAAAAAGCAATCAGGAGAAAGGCCTCCCACCATAAAAATAGAAGATATAAAAGGGACGAAAATACTTATTGTAGATGATAATAAAACCAACCGTTTTGTTCTGAGTCAACAGCTCCGTTTATTCGAATGTGACTGCGTAGAGGCAGAAAAGGGTGTTACTGCTCTTAAAATGCTCAATGAGGCAGTGAAAGAAAATAATCCTTTCAAAATTGCAATTATAGACCTGCAGATGCCGGAACTGGATGGTATAATGCTCGGAAAATTAATTAAAAAAAATCAAAAAATCAAAGAAACTATTCTTATTATGTTAAGTTCCCTGGGAAATACGGAAGATGCCATATCAATGAAAGAAACAGGATTTTCCGCATATCTTACAAAACCTGTAAAACAATCTCAGCTTTACAGGTGTCTTATGGAAGCAATGGGACGCAAATCAGCCAGAAACAGGTTTACAACCAGTACCCTGACTTCTGTCATTTCAGATGAGATAAAACAAAAAACCAGAATCCTACTGGCAGAAGATAATATTACAAACCAGAAAGTGGCTTTAAGAATCCTTGAAAAAATCGGATATCGTGCCAATACTGTCGCAACCGGCAAAGAAGTTCTGGAAGCTATAGAAAAAATTCCTTATGATTTAATCCTTATGGATGTACAGATGCCGGAAATGGACGGACTGACTGCCACATCAACCATAAGAGAGAAAGAGAAAGGTATGAACAAACATATACCGATTATAGCAATGACAGCCCATGCAATGAAAGGTGACAGGGAGAGATGTATAGCAGCAGGTATGGACGATTATATACAAAAACCGGTTCAACCAAAAGAACTAATCAAAATTATAGAACATTTTCTTTATAAAGAGGAAAAAGCTTCTGATTATAAACCTGACGTGAGTGAAAAGAAAGGAAATGAAATTTATGCCAGGGAGGCATTTCTGAAACGTATTGAAGGTGATAAGAAATTCGAGAAAGAAATTATTGGAATGGTGCTAAAGGATATACCTGATAATATAGAAGAGTTAAGTAAATCTATAGATAAAGGGGATATATCTCATGTAGCCCATATGGCCCATACAATCAAGGGACTGGCAGCAAATATTCATGCAAATCTATTAAAAGAAGCTACTTATGATTTTGAATATTTATGTAAAAACGGAGAAATAAACATGGAACTTTTTGAAAATATTAAAAAGAGATTTGAAGAATTAAAAATATATCTTAAAAATTTTACATAATAGCAGTCAAAAATAGCTAACTGCTGAACCCTTATTCATAATAGAAAGGAACATAATAATTGATTGATCTAAAAGGTAAAACAGAAGAAGAACTTTCTGATTTTTTTATTTCCATTGGAGAAAAATCTTTCCGGGGAAAACAGTTATACCAGTGGATTTATTATAAAAAAGAGAGTGATTTTTCTCTAATGACAAATATAAGTAAAGAACTCAGAGAAAAACTGAAAGAAGTGGCTTTTATATCAGATATAAAAATGCTCGACAGGCGAATCTCTGAGAAGAGAAATACTGAAAAATATCTTTTTGAATTATGTGACGGAAATCTTATAGAAACAGTTTTAATGAGATATGAAGAAAATCACTCTTCCAACCGTATAACTCTATGTATATCGACTCAGGTTGGATGTGCCCTTAAATGCAGTTTCTGTGCATCAGGTCAGAAAGGACTTGTAAGAAATTTAACCCATGCAGAGATTATTGATCAGGTCATTCAGGTACAGAAATTGCTCTCACTGTCAGATGAAAGAATCGGAAATATTGTAATCATGGGTATAGGAGAACCTCTGTCAAATTACGATAATCTGATAAAAGCAGTAAATATGATAAAGTATTCTCATGGTATAGGAATAGGCCGGAAAAATATAGCGATTTCAACATCAGGTATTGTACCTGCCATAAAGAGGCTTGCCCATGAAGGACTTGGATGTAAACTGGCTGTATCGCTTCATGCATATAATAATCAGTTAAGATCTAAATTAATGCCTGTAAATAATACATATCCCATAGAAGAATTACTGGACTCATGCAGATATTACCAGGAAGTGACAGATGACAGAATAACCTTTGAATATATTCTCATAAAGGGTCTCAATGATGACCTTTCCGGTGCAAGAAAACTGGCAAAGATGCTTAAAGACATAAAATGTGTGGTAAACCTTATACCACTTAATCCGGTAGATCATTTCCACTTCAGCCCGTCAAATATACTGACAGCCCAGAGTTTTCTCATGGAAATAGAAAAATACGGTATAAATGCAACGCTGAGAAATGAAAGAGGAAGAAGTATAGATGGTGCATGCGGTCAGTTAAGGGCAAGATTTACTCGTGAGTCGTGAGTGGTGAGTAGTGAGTCGAACAGGCTCACTATCCACTACTATTACTGATAAATCTCCACATTTGGTAAAGGGTCAGCACATAATTCAGTTCTCTTGCTGAGGGCTTCTTCAAAAATATGGAGAATCTTTTCCCCTGCTCGTTGAATTTTACCGGACTGCCCCATAAACACATGTTTTGTCCTGCCACTGGCAAGAAGTTCATCTCCCGGATAGGAATAGATATCATGCAAAAATCCTATAGAAGCTCTTGTCAGTTCATGGATTGACACTTCTATCCTTATCATATCATCATAACGAACAGGTTTTATGTAATCACAGCAGGCATGAGTTACGGGGAGCATGATTCCTTCTTTTTCAAAATCTTTATAGGAAACACCGCATCTTCTCATAAATTCCCCTCTCCCTATTTCAAACCATATAAAATAGTTGGCATAATATACTACACCCATCTGATCAGTATCTTTATAGGTTGCACGAACCACTGTATTTGAAACAATCCCATCGGGAAGATTAAGTTTTGACGACATACATATTTCTCCTTTTAGTTTCGTGATGCGTGACGCTAACGTCATGCGAGGAAGTCTTTTTCAATTAATGCTCACATATTTTACTTTATATCAGAAAAAAAGGCAAAGAGTAATTTTGTTAAAAAATCTGAGGGCCATAAGAAATAAAAATATTGTTACCTTAATGTTACTTAAATATTATTATATAAGCCTTTATAATGAGTATCAGTTTAAAGGGTGTCTTAAATTCATTACTCACGATTATAGAAGGAAACAATCAATGCCAGTCCCATTAGAAAAATATCTGAAAAAATATTTTGGTTATTCCTCTTTCAGGGACGGACAAAAAGATATTATAGAAAAAATTCTGTCACGTCAGAATTTATTAATAATAATGCCTACAGGAAAGGGGAAATCTATGTGCTATCAATTACCGGCTCTCTTACTTCCGGGACTGACAATCGTTATTTCACCTCTCATAGCACTCATGAAGGATCAGGTAGATAAACTCAAAGGACTGGGCATAAAAGCAGATTTTATAAATAGTTCCATGAGTAAACATGAAGAGAAAGAAATTTTTAACAAAATAGAAAGAAAAGAATTAAAAATCCTTTATATAGCACCTGAAAGAATAAAAAGCAAAGTTTTTATAGAAAGTATAGCCCATACAGAGATATCACTTTTTGCGGTAGACGAAGCACACTGTATTTCCCAATGGGGACATAATTTCCGGCCAGATTATCTGAAATTAAAAGATTTAATTTCCTGCTGCCATCCGGGTTCTGTTTTAGCACTTACAGCAACTGCCACAGAGATAGTAAGGCAGGATATTGTAAAGAATCTTAACATGAAAAAATCTTCTGTTATCATTTCAGGACTGGCAAGAGACAATTTTATCTATGAAGTTAAAAACGTAAGAAGTAACATGGAAAAAGATGAAATTCTCTGGGAGTATCTTTCTTCAGATCCGGGAAGTGGCATAATCTATACATATACACAGAAAGGAGTCGAAGTTTTATCGGTAAAACTTAAAAGCTGGGGTCTGAATGCAGAAGGCTATCATGGGGGACTTCATAAAGATTTGAGAGAAGAAATACAGAACAAATTTATGAATAATGAACTGGATATAATAGTGGCTACAAATGCTTTTGGTATGGGCATAGATAAAAAAGATATAAGATTTGTAATACACTACTCTATTCCCCCGACTGTGGAAGATTATTATCAGGAGACAGGAAGAGCCGGAAGAGACGGCAAACAGGCCTATGCATTACTGCTCTTCAGACATGGCGACATAGCTATGAGAAAATATTTTATAAGCAAAATGTACCCGCCGAAAAAGGTGATAGAAAAATTTTATACCTATCTTCTGAAGCAGTCGAAAGACATTCTGTTAATTAATCCGGAAGAAACAGGTAAAATACTTTTTGGACGATCGGGCCAGGATAAAACAATCGAAATCTGTATAAAAATCCTGGGGAAATACGATTGTATTGAAGAATTACCATGTGGTAAATTAAAAAAAATACTCATAAAAAGAAATTATATAAAACTCCTGATGGGATACAGAACAATAGAACAGTTGAAAGAAAAATCATTGCAAAAACTTGATGATATGATAGATTACGGAAAAACAAAAAAAAGCAAAAAATCTTTTCTCATAAATTATTTTTTATAATGCATAATCCTGTTACACCGTTAAAAAAATCCCTCTACCATTTCTTTAAGATTTAAGGTATAATTTTGCTATGAAAAACATATAAGGAAATATCTTATGAAAGAACACTCGGAATATAGTTTCAAGAGCTATGTGGATTCAAATGTTAAATACTGGTTCATAGGGAACTTTATAAGTATTAATGTTTATTAATATTTTATTCACAGGAAGAAAGGAAGATACAAAAATGAAAATTAAAGGGGAAGCATGGAAATCGGTCTGGGTTGTCGTAATAATATGTGTGCTGATGTGCGCCGGTGCCGGCTATACAGAGGAAAGGGCAAACAGTATTACAGATCATAATAATTTATCGGAACAGCAGGAGAATTACGATGCTCACAGATCTTACGTAAAGGTTCATTTCAATGATGATGAAATGGACTTCTGGTTTGGCTGGGTTCTGGGAAACATTTCAGGCGGCGGGTGTGAAGTCGGTGAGGCCATGTATGTGGCAGGGAGGATAAAAGACGGAGATCCGAACAGCTGGCATGAGGAATGGGAAAAGATGGCTATCAGAATTGAAGAGAGGGCAAAAAAATCCCTTGAAGGAGGCCATAATATAAGTGCGAGAGACGCCTACAGGAGAGCATGTGTCTGTTACAGGGCAGCTATTGTTTCAATGATGCCTGATAATCCGAAATTCAAGCCTCTTGCAGATAAAGCCCGTTTTTGCCTCCAGACTGCAGGAAAACTGTTTGACCCGCCTCTGGAATATGTTGAAATTCCTTTTGAAAATACGGTATTGCCGGGATATTATATGAAAGCGGATAAAACTGGCAATAAATGTAAAACGTTAGTTATGATCGGCGGAGGAGAAACCTTTGCAGAAGACAATTATTTTTACATAGGAGAAGAAACTGTTAAAAGAGGTTATAATTTTCTCACAGTCGATCTCCCGGGCCAGGGTATGCTTCCTGTGGAAAAACATTTCTTCAGATATGATACTGAAGTCCCCATGAAGGCAGTTCTGGATTATGTATGCAACCGTCCTGAAGTAGATCAGGAGAAAGTGGCAGTATTCGGAATCAGTAACGGAGGATATTTTGTTCCCCGTGCAGCAATGTTTGACAGGCGCATAAAAGCAGTGGTTGTAAGTGCCGCAGTAGTCGACAATTACCGCATGTTCAAGCAAATGCCCTTTGCCACAGACACACAGGAACAGATAGATAAATGGCCGCCGTTTAAACATAATATTATATCTGTCGTTACATGGCGCTGGGGACTTGACCCTTCAGATATTAAAGGCCAGGTTGGAAAAAATGAGAAATTTCAATTTGATCCGTCAAAGGTGACATGTCCTTTCCTTGATCTGATTGGGGAAGGTGAATATGTCAATGAAGAAACAAAGAAACAGCAGAAGGAGTGTATGGACGGTCTGCCAAATCCGGAGAAAAAATTTGTCGTAACTCCTCTCAATGAAGGAGCTTCGGAACACTGTATAAATATGAATCGAAGTCTTATGAAACAGGTTGTATTTGACTGGCTTGATGAAGTTTTTAAATAAGAAGTTTTTAAATAATATGATACGTAATGCGTGAAGTTTTTCAACACATCACGCATTACGTATCGCACATTACGATGTTATATATTTGCATCAAAAGAGATTGCTCTGTTCTCATCGGGCTCCGGCAATTCAAATTCTTTAAGACTGTTGAAATCTCCTGTTTTTCTGTCAATTTCCGATATTACCATAAATAATTCCGGTATGGCATTAGAATCCAGGTAATTTACAAAGTCTTCGTAATTAAAGGCTATTTCGTAATATCCTTCTTTATCCGTAAAGGCCAGACCGAGAAAATCTTCCATGGAATCTTTATCGTATAACTTGACCATCAATCCCATTACAGGGGTATCATCTTTACTTATATATCCGGTAAGTTTAAATTCAGGATCTTTTTTAATAAACTGAAACGCAAGATAACAGCCTTTTTCATTTACATCTTCACTGTTATCGTCATCGGCATCGATAAATTCACTGTTACTTACCACATATTCTGAAAGTTTTGTAATGACATGTTTCAGTTTCTCATCTTTAATTTCTTCACTTTGAATTTCTTCCATAGCATCACTGGAGAGCCAGAAAGTCTCAGGTATATCATCTTCATAATCTACAGCAATATGCTGTAACAGCTCTTTTTCGACGAAATCTCTTTCTAATTCATCTACTACTACGGTGCCTTTTAAGAAATCAATTATTTTTACCATGAAACACCCTCCTTAAAGATTTAATCGTGACGCGTGACGCGTGACGCGTGACGCGAGGATTCTATTCATTTATTTCCAGTTACTGTTCAGACTGCTAAATATAATTATAACAGAATGAGTTACTCACTTCAAGAATAAGATCGCAATTTATATTTAGTTTCGTAACTATCCGTAAATAACGGCCTCGTAATGCGTGAGGTGCAGGGATTAAACCCGTTACGCGTCACGCGTCACGACACCTTACGATCTAATAATTATGGAACAGGATAAAACCAAAAAGGAAGGATTTTCTTAAAAAAGTTTGAATTTACATAAAATGGAAAAAAAATTTTTTTATAAATTAAAAGACATTTACACTAAAATAGACAAAGTTTTAAAGGATAAATCCAGACACTGCAGGTTCTGTATGGACTGCTGTCTGGATATTTCCGAGCTCCATACTACCCCACTCGAAATAGATTATATAAATTATTTCTCATGTTCTGATGATGTTGCCATATCGTGGAAAGAATATAATAAAAAAACTCTCTGTCCTTACTGTGATATAGAAAAAAGAATATGCAGAGTATATTCTTTAAGACCAAGATTTTGCAGAATCTTCGGTCACTTCGTAGAAAAACCGGAAAACCTCTATTCATCCTGTGTCTACTTGAACAATTACGAACATTACGACAGAAAGAGTATAAATAAAATTCCCTTTCATAAAGAATTCGTATCTATTACGGGCGAATATCTGAATATATTACCACAATATGAAAAAGAAGCATATATAAAAAACCTGGAGTCTATGTCTGAAGTCAAAATCAGATCTTCTATAGAAGAATACCTTGAGTCAATAGAAAAAAATTCTGATTTTGCTCCTCTCTACTATCATCTTGCCAAAAAGTATTCCTGTCTGAATATGAAAGATGAAGCAATTAAAGCCCTTGTAAAAAGCATATCCCTTGATCCGACGCAGTTTCAGTCCTATTATCTCCTGGGACTCAAATTCTATGAAACTGGATGTATTGATTATGGAATAACCAGTATAAAAAGAGCACTCAGAGCAGCACCGAACCATAAAAAAGCTCTTTATACCATCGGACTATTTTCCATTGAGGCAGGGAAATTCATGGAAGCCCTAGAATATTTCACACAACTGAAAAAACTCGATCCTGGCATGAATGAATCTTATAATATTGAAAAATATATAAACATATGCCTGGAATCATAAGATTAAGAAAAGGAGTGTTTAAAAAAGGTGAAAAGCGATACAATAATGATCTATGCATCAATAGTAATGGTAATTATCAGTATTATATTTGAATTTACCCATATAGGAGGGGGAGTAGCTATATTTTTTATTGCTGCTGTTGCCATAATACCCCTGGCAGGATTACTTGGAAAAGCCACAGAAGAAATTGCTATTACCAAAGGGCCGGCCATAGGGGGACTTATGAATGCGACATTTGGAAATGCTACGGAACTTATTATTGCCGCCATGGCACTTTACAGAGGCTATTTCGATGTAGTAAAAGCTTCCCTCACAGGGTCGATTATAGGTAATCTGCTTCTTGTTCTGGGATTGAGTATGTTAGCAGGTGGAATAAAATATAAAAGAATGCAATTTAACACTCAGATGTCCAGCATGAATTCCAGTATGCTCATGCTTGCCATTCTCGGACTCCTTGTTCCGGCAGTATACTACTATACGGGTCATACAGGTAAACAGGATATTTTCATTATAGAAGAACTGAGTATCGGTGTGGCAGCAGTTCTCATTATCATCTATGTAGCGGGACTGATATTTTCCCTTCATACACATAAAGACATTTTCCACAGTAAAGATGAAGTGGAAGAAGCGGAATGGAGTCAGAAAAAAGCTATGGCAATACTGATTATTGCCACCCTGGGAGTAGCTCTTGAAAGTGAATTTCTTATAGGCTCTCTGGAAGAGGTAGTAAAAAGTCTGGGATGGAGTGAAATTTTCATAGGCGTAATCATAGTGGCCATTATAGGTAATGCAGCAGAACATGGTGTGGCTGTAATGATGGCAATGAAAAACAAAATAGATCTTTCTTTAAATGTATCTCTCAGTTCAAGTACACAGATAGCTCTCTTTGTAGCCCCTGTTCTGGTGTTTGTAAGTCTCATATTCAGTCAGATTAACGGCAAACCGGCAATGGATTTATTATTCAGCCCCTTTGAAATACTTGCCATATTCGGTTCGGTTTACACTGTGAGCTTTATGGCAGGAGACGGTGAATTTAACTGGTTTGAAGGAGCTCAGTTACTGGGAGTGTATATTATAATGGGAGTAGTATTTTTCTTTATAAAATAAGTGGGGTAGGTGCCAGGTTATGGGTGATGGGTTTTTAATATTTTAACCCGATACCCAACACCTGACACCGCTTTTTCTTTATTTCTCCAGAACCGGCTCCACTACAGTTACTCCTTTATATAGATAACCGTAATTTCTTATGCCGTCATAATCTATCCAGAAATAACCGTCGTCTCCCCAGTCAGAAGACCAGGAATTTTTTGCAATCCAGCAATTCTGGCTGTCATCCCATCCGATCAATAAAACAGCCTGATCTCCGAGATAATTTCCTGTAAGGTACTTATAGATGCCTTTTTTATAATAACAAAAATCAGCATAGACCTTCATACCTCCTGCAACAGGCCCTGTAAGTATGGCTTCTTTAATAGCATCTTTACCTGATATATACTGGTATTCAGTGGCTCTGTAATAAGTAACATACTGATTGGGTTCGTTATAGTCAGGTATCTGTGAATAAGGACAGTCTCCTTCACTTACTGTTCCTGTAAGAGTAAGAAATAGTCCGGGAACATCAAGATACCATTTTCCCGGCACAGGATTCTTTCCTCCTGTCCCGT
>DAIOEN010000050.1:36100-38645 GCA_036746235.1 Vulcanimicrobiota bacterium
CCGGGAACATCAAGATACCATTTTCCCGGCACAGGATTCTTTCCTCCTGTCCCGTTCCACCAGAGATACCACTCTGACAGATCTGTATCAAGATTAGCATTATCTCTGGAAATTCTCATCATAACCTCAAGAGCACCGGTTGAAGCGAAGGCAACGCCGGTACCATAAGGGCCCTGATCGCGGACAGATGTCATCCAGTTACTGCCCTTATAATTTTTCCAGGAAAAAGCTCCCGGAAGAGTTTTATCTGAAGGCATATAATTACTTTTACCGGAACTATTTTCTTCAGGAATAAGGCTGCACAGGACTTTAGCTTCTTCTTCCGTATAGTTATCCGTTACAGACGTATTGCCTGCTATCCATTTAGAATTGGGATCTTTTGTTATGGCAGATTGTACATCGGTAAGACTTACAGACCAGGGAGGAGTTACAGTTGGAGTAGCCGTTACAGATGGCGTGGAAGTTGGGACGACAGGATTTACAACAGTTTCACTGCCACCGCACCCTGACAGAATCAAAAAACCTGCTATAAGATAAATAATCATGGAAAAAACATTATATTTTCTACCAGTTAAACACTTCATAAAATTATTCCTTTCTGCAAATAATTACTTCTCATCCTGTTACTCCCAAAAATCTCAAAAATCTCTGTCTTCTTCAGGTGCAAAAACCTGAACTATGTCATTTTCACTGTCACAGACATAGACATTACCGGAAGTATCTACAGTAATACCGGATGGTTCAATAAAATTACCGTCACCTGTTCCGACACTGCCCCATTTGGCAATAAATATACCTGTAGAAGAAAATTTTTGTATACGTCCGTTATCTTTATCTGTTACATATATATTATTGGAAGTGTCTGCCGAAATATCGAGAGGATATTCAAACTGGCCGTCACCTGTGCCGAAACCTCCCCATTTAGTTATAAATTTACCGGAACTATCAAATTTTTGAATTCTGTTATTACCGGAGTCTGCGACATAAATATAGCCGGAACCATCTATTGCAATACCGTCAGGGGCATCAAATTTACCGTCGCCGCTTCCCTGGCCTCCCCATTTTGTAATAAATGTACCGGAAGAAGTAAATTTCTGGACACGATGATTATTGTCTGTTATATAAATATTACCGGATTTATCAAAGACAATACCTTTCGGATAATAAAGCTGCCCGTCACCGGTACCTTCAGTTCCCCATTTTCCGAGATAGTCTCCTTTTGATGTAAATTTCTCTATTCTGTGATTGCTGCTGTCGGAAACATAAATATTATTATTTGAATCTATTGCTACATCCCAGGGATAATTAAATTCTTTATTTCCAGTTCCAAGACTGCCCCATTTATTAATATAAGTTCCGGATGAGCTAAACTTCTGTATCCTGTGATTAAGGCTATCTGCAATATAAATAATGCCGTCACCGGAGGAAGTTATACCATGAGGTTCATTGAGCTGGCCGCTTTCACTTCCGGCACCTCCCCATTTTGTAACAAAAACATAATCATAGGCAGGATAGGCAATGGGTATATCTAATTCTACAGTAAAATCATTGTCTCCAACTGACACATCGGCAGTGCCATACCCGCCGTCTGCTGTTGTAGCGGTCAGAGTAAGTATATAATTATAAGGAATATAAAGTTTATACTGGCCGGAACCATCTGTAATGGTAAATTGATTGTAACAACTGACATAAGCACCTGATACAGGATTATCGTTTCCGTCTTTTACGGTACCTGTCACAGTTATAATCTTATTTTCCACCCTTATGGTTAACTTATCAAATAGTGTTTCATCATCTTTAGCAATAGCAGTAATATTGTAAGTTCCTGCTTTTTTAGCAAAAAACATACCGCTATCCAGAATAAAAGCATTTGTACTGTCATCAACAATCCACATTGTTTCCGGACGGATAATATTACCAAATATATTATCTGCATATGTATCAAGCTGATAACTCACAAATTCGCCCTGAAGATATAAAGTCAGATTGCCCTGAGGAACAATTTTAAAATTTGTTACAGGAATTTTATTTAACGTATCTTCTACCGATACTATAACAGCATATTCGGCAGATTGATAGCTCATATATTTCAGGCGTATTATATGAAAACCTATAGATAGATTACTCAACACAAAACGGCCTGAAGAATCAGTTTCCATAGCGGTAGAACTGTTATCGACATATACATCTACCTGGGCAACAGGCATATAGCCGGAAGGAACTGTCTGGTCAAAACTTACAATCAGTCCCATTTGAGTCACAGGATTTTTCAGAGATTCCACTGGAAGATAAACATAACAGACTTTAGAAGCACCTGACGGAGTGGCAGTTCCTGCAGGCGTCGGATTGGAAGGAACTGTTACGGTCGCCCCTCCTCCGCATCCTCCATATAACGATAAAATGAGAATAACAATTAAGATTTTATACAATTTCATTAAAAACACCCCTTTTTCAGTGAGCAGTTATCAGTAACCAGTGACCAGTATACAGTAATATACAATTCAGTTTAAATATAATTTATCCTTTTTATTTTTTATATATTTTA
>DAIOEN010000051.1:0-37850 GCA_036746235.1 Vulcanimicrobiota bacterium
AAAATATATGGATCTATGAAAATCCAGAAATAATTGCAGCCTTCGGTGCTGCTCTTTACGGGCAGAACAACCATTAAAAAGTGAGTAGTGAGAAGTGAATAGTGAGTAAAAAACTCTACTTCTACTCACTGCTCACCACTCACTACTCACTTAAATTCTAATAAGTTATAAAATACACTTGAATTATTTAACTCCCATTTTTTCAGTGTTAAATATGGAAGGATTCATTTTAAGAACCTGTTCGGGGATAACCGGTTTAAATTCCATATGGGCCAGAATATCTTTTTCTATGTCAATGCCGGGAGCGACTTCCACAAGGTGAAGTCCGTCATCTTCAAGTTTAAAGATACATCTTTCTGTTATATAGGTAACAGGAGTTCCCTTCTGGCATGCATATTCTGCGCTGAAGGTTATCTGCTGAACTTTGTTTACGAATTTTTTGACTTTACCTTCCTGTAATATATTGAGCTGTCCGTCTTTAGCTTCCACCTTCAAACCGTCTGCGGTAAAGGTGGTACAGTATACGACCCTTTTGGCATTCTGAGTAATATTAACGAATCCTCCGCAGCCGGCGAGTTTCGGGCCGAATCTGCTTACATTTACATTGCCTTTAGGGTCAATCTCCGCTGCTCCCAGGAATGCAATATCGAGGCCTCCTCCGTCATAGAAATCAAACTGATAGGGCTGATCCAGAACACACAGAGGACTGTAGGAAGCTCCGAAACTGAGTCCTGACGCAGGAAGTCCTCCTATGGGGCCTGATTCTACGGTAAGAACCATTCTATCTCTTACTCCCTCTTCTTTTGCCACATTGGCAATACCTTCAGGCATACCGATACCCAGATTTACCACACACTGTCCGAGAGGAAGTAATTCGAATAATCCTCTTCTTGCAATAAGTTTTCTTATACTCATATCCATGGGGCTAAAGAGGGAATCCTCGGGGTATGCCACCTGTCCCGAATAATAAGGGCAATACTGTTCTCCGAAGGTCTGCATATGAAGTTCAGGATTTTTTATCATGTCTACAACTACTATGTAATCTACGAATATGCCGGGGATTTCCACAAAAAGATGATTTATGCCGCTGTGTCTGGCAAGTCTCATGACCTGGCATATGACAATACCACCTTTCTTTTTTGTAGCCATTGCCTGGGCAAGTCCGTCAAGTGTGGCCACTTCCTGTTCCATACTGATATTTCCGAATTCATCTGCAGTGGTGCCTCTTATAAGTGCCACATCTATATCAAAGTGTTTGTATTTCAGATATTCCTGTCCGTCAAGATCTATAAGAGTTACAATATCTTCTTTTGTGGCAGAGTTGACTTTCCCTCCTTCGACACGGGGATCGACAAAGGTTTTCAGTCCTACATGGGTAATGGTGCATGGCTTGCCTGCAGCAATATCGCGGAACATATGAGATATTACGCCCTGTGGCAGATTATATGCTTCAAGTTCTCCGGCAGTGGCGAGTTTTCCGAGTTTAGGTGCAAGTCCCCAGTGACCTCCTATGGCACGTTTTACCATACCGGTGTTTCCGAAATGATTTAACCCTCTTGTTTTACTGTCACCCTGGCCTGCCACAAACATAAGTTTTAAATCTTTCGGGTGACCTTCACCGAGGAAACGTTCTTCAAGGGCAGACGTAAGTGCTTCAGGATGACCGCTTCCCACAAAACCTCCCACAACAATAGAGTCTCCGTCTTTGATGAGCTTTACAGCATCATGTGCTGTAATGAGTTTGGATTTCATTCTGTTTCTCCCTTCTTTTGTTCGTAACGCGTTACGCGTCACGATTCCCATAAATCCCATAAATCCCTGTGCAGAAATCCCTGTCTTTATTTACCCCATTTAAACAATGATGAAAGTATACCTGTCCCACTCTTCTTATCTTCTTTTTTCTGAGGCAAATTTTTATTGAGCTTTTTCTCGGCAATTTTAAGCTCCTGCAGTTTTTTCGTTATACTCATAATATTTTCCTGTGTAAGATTGAACTGACATGAAAATATTTCTATAATACTATCCAGAGCCTGTACAGGAATAGTTTCTCTGGTATGGCCAAGCTTTTTCACAGAATCTTCAAGAACTGTTTTTGCTATTGGTCCTACCAGGGAAATAAGATATTTTTCAAGTTCATCTACAATATTTATATTCTCACCGTAAAGTGATATATATAAAGTCCTGGCCTTTTCATCAATAGTTTTCAATTCCTGAATTTTTTTACTGATACTGGAAATATTCTCTTCAGTCAGGTTAAACTGACAGCAGAACATTTCCAGTGCTCCGTCAAGCTGCTCCAGAGGAAGAGTCTCTAAAGTATAACCGAGCTTTTTCACAGAATCTTCAAGAACTGTTTTTGCTATTGGTCCTACCAGGGAAATAAGATATTTCTCTATTTCTTCTATTACATCTACATCTTCCTGCTTATCCAGCATACCTGTAATACTTTTTTTAATAGTTTCTTCAACAGTTTTAAGTTCTTCCAGTTTCTTAACTATATTTGAAATATTCTCCTGAGAAAGATTGAACTGACAGGCAAACATTTCTATCACTCCGTCGAGTTTTTCTACCGGTATGGTTTCCATTGTATAGCCAACTTTTTTTATAGAATCGTCCATTACAGACTTCCCTATTGGTCCTACAAGTGATACAAGATATTTTTCCAGTTCTGCAATAATATTTTTATTATCAAGTGACACAGTTATAACTTCCTCTCTTTTTTCTTTTTTCTCCATGAAGGTCTCTTTAATTTCAAAAGAGGTAAATCCATAAAATTCTTTTGAAAAATCAATTTTATTTATATCCAGAATTTCTTTGATTTCTCTTATATTATCAAAAGAACTTATAATAAGTCCCATTGCAGGCATGAAAGACGTTCCTCTGGTAGTGACCAGATTCTTATAACTATCTCTCATAGATTTTTTAGTCAATCTCGGCAAAGCAAATTTATAGGATTTTATATTTAATTCACTGTTAATATAATCATGAAAAGCTTCAAGTTGGATTGTTCCGCCGCAGAATATGATTGTTTCAAATTTATCCGGGCTGTATTTGTTGGCTGTCAGAGTTTTCAAAAATTCGTCAGTCCATTCTTTAAAAATAGGACGTAACAATTCAGATATAAATTCATCATGTTTTTTCTTCTTTATATCCTCTGCATTATCAAAATCCAGTTGTCTGGCAACCATAAGAGCCTGAGTGAAAGTTTTCCCGCCAAAAGGGTAAGTTGCAGATAAAGCCACTTTTCTATCTTCTATAAAAGTCAGAGATGTACCTTCAAAGCCTGTATTTATTATGAGCACATTATTCTTTTTATCTTTCATCATAAAATCGGCAAGAAAACTGTCTGCAAAAGGTTCTGCAATTATCTTAAAATTATTACATCCTGCCATAATAAGAGTTTCTCTGATATTCTCACAGGCTTTCTTTTTTATAGCCGTAACTCTTACCTTCATAAAATTTTCTCTTGATGTAGAGTCTATATTATAATTTACAGACCAGTCTTCAAAAGGTAAAGGTATAATTTGCCTGAATTTATCATTTAACACATGGTTATCCGGCGCAGTTAAGGGAAAATCCAGAGATTTTACAAATAAAGTTTTTATAAAAACACAGTAAGGAGAAAGGGAAACAATAACTTCTTTTTCATTCATATCTTTAAGAAGAGATTTTACTGCTTTACTCATGGAATGGATATCAGTTATGATACCATTTGAGATACTATTTTCAGGAACGCTTTTAGTTCCTATCAATCTCGGATATATATGTTTTTTACTGTCCAGATCAAGCTGTAAAATTTTTATTTCCCATGATCCTATATCAAGGGCAACAGTATTTGAAAATCTCCCTTTTAAGTCAGAAAGTTCAGATGTATTCTCAATTTTGAACAATTCAGAGAAAACAGACGTATCTGTTATAGATACGTTCTCAGAACTGTCTTTTAATCTCTGAGATTTTTCTATTTCCTCTCTTTTAGCAGATATTTTAAGAAGATCTTCTTTAAATACTGCTGCAGAAGAATATCTATCTTTAACCTCCTGGGCAACTGCTTTCGAAACAATTTCCTCAAGTCCTTCAGTCAGGTCATCACGAGAAGCCCTGAGAGGGGGAAAGAGAAAAGGATTTCCTTCTCTTTCCATAGGATTTTCTCCTGTAAGGAGTGTATGCAATACAGTTCCAAGAGCAAAGATATCACTCTGGGGATAGGCATTGCCTGCATATTGTTCAGGTGCAGCATAACCGGCAGACCCTATTCTTGTTTGCGTATTCCTTGTTTCAAAAATATGGGCTATACCGAAATCCAGAAGCATTACCTTTCCTTTTTTATTTTCCATAAGATTTGCAGGTTTTATATCCCTGTGAATAATCATAGGCTCATAATTATGAAGATAATCCAGTATGTCACAGACCTGAATCACCCAGTCAATTACCAGTTCTTCCGAGAGAAGGCAGTCTTCACGCAATGTGCTGTCAAGAATATCTTCAAGGGTTTCCCCTTCTACATAATCCATAACAAGATAGTATCTTCCTTCTTCCAGAAAATGATTCTGCACGACAGGAAGGCTGTTATGCCTCAGTCTGGCAAGTAAAACTGCCTCTTCTTTAAATTTATCAACAGCATAATCCCTCTCTTCAGAGGTTTTAAACTCATCGGTCATAGCTTTTATAACACAGTGAGTGCCGGCAAGATTTAAATCTTCTGCCAGATAAAGAGTTGCCATGCCTCCGCTGCCTATAACATCAAGTATCCTGTATCTATCATGATAAAGGGTTCTACCTTTACCACATTTACAAAATAAATCTCCGCTTTTTAATTCTTTATTACACTTATTACAAATATACACAGCTTAAAACCCCATCCTATAATTTTACTAAATTTCTATTTTTACTTAACCTTACTAAGGTAGCAGGTACGTCAGTATCTGGAATCTTATTTATCGTGACCCGTAACGCGTGACGCGTCACGGGAGAAAAACATCAATCTACAATATATATTTTTTTCGAACGAAATAATATCTATCTGAGCCCTTTTTCATTGAAAAACGGACCGTATTGCTGGTCCGAACCTTTTATATGATTGAGTAACCATTCTTTAAGAAAAAACATAACTTCTATGGAAAGACCCATTTTACCATCATTGAAATTCTGCTGAAATTCCAGTGTCTTTTTTACAAAATCATTATGTTCTTTTTTATGCGCTTCATAATCAGGATAAGAAAATTTCTCCATATATTTTTCTTCATTGGAGAAATGAGTTCCCACATAAGTTACCATTCGTCCGAGTATACCGGAGAGCATTTCTTTTCCCTTACCGACCTGCATTGCTTCATGCAATTCGTTTATCATAAAAACAAGCTTTTTATGCTCATCATCTAACTGTTTTACTTTAACACTGTAACTGTCATCCCATGAAATATATTCGTTCTTGCCTCCCGATTGCTTTTCTTTTTCCTGTCCTGATTTACTCTTAAAAAAACCTTTAAAAAAATCAAAAAGTCCCATTCATATTCCTCCTATTTTTTTATACAATTATAATAGTATTATGAATTATTGAGAAGACCCATATTTTATTTATTTCTAAAAAAATAATGGCAATCCTTTAATGTGATTGTCATTATTTTTTTAGATAACCTGATATAAACTATGAAAAAATCATTCTTCACCTGTCACTATTTTTTAGCAGTATCAATAAGAAACTGTGCAAAAATTGGCCCAACAGTCTGATAGCCAATGGTATTCGGATGAGAATCAGCATCTTCATGATTTCTCTCATAGGCATAGTTCAGCATATTATCGGCACCTGCAAGATAATTAAAGAGATCAAAACATACTACATTTGCACGACCTCCGATATAGTCGGAACTCTTAAGCCAGTTTGCAAAATTTCTTGCATTTGATGCAGCAACAGCATTTGTTTCAACACGATGAAGAGGAGGGGGGCTCATTACAACAAATATTTTTTCCGGATGCTGATCAAAGAAATTTCTCATTTCAAGATACCAGGTTTTATACTGAGTTAATGTATCATCATCCGGAATATTAGAGGCAGTATAACAGGATTTAAAAGCTATCACCTCATATTCCAGCATCTGATTTCTTGCACTTACAGCATCATTATTTGATGATGTAAATAAATAATTGAGTCCGTCAGGGTCAGTATTGTCATTCGGTACGGGAAAACTTGTTCCTGTAAACTGCCCCGAAGGGTTCCTCAGGCCATCACTGTTATAACCATGATCCCAGAAAGCATAGTCTGTACCATTTATATTATTGTAACTGATTACAACAGCTCTCATATTTCCTGTAGTAACAATTCCGTCACCTACAGAATGATGGAGAAAGAAGAGCTTATTTTTATTACCGGATGTAACGGTAGGTGTAGCAGTAGGGCCTCCCGGAGTCGGTGTAATAGTAGGTGTAGCAGTAGGGCCTCCAGGAGTCGGAGTTGATGTAGGAATACGGGTACTGGTAGGAGTGGTTACAGGCACTGATACGCCGGTAGAACCGCCACAACCTGCTATTAAGCACACAATCAAAAGTGATAAAATGAGAAAAGAAAACAAATTTTTATTTAACACTAAAATACTCCTTTCATTAAAGTGTGAATAGTGAGCAATGTCCTGTTCTTTTAACTTTTCACTCTAATTAAATTCTAACACGTTATGAAATACACTATTTTACTGTAATGACCATAGATAATACATATACGCGTCACGATTTAATATATTTGAGACAGTTATTTAACTGTCATTCCTAAGTACCGCTTCAAATAAGTTCGTAACCATTTTATCAGCTTCTGCCTGACAGGCTCTTACGAAGAAAAATAATTTGCCTTATATCATTTGTTTTACAGACAATAAATTAACCCTTATTTAATTTTTAATACTATATAAAAGACTAATTTTTCTTCTCCAGAGCCTGCCAGGCAGAAGCTTTTTATGGGTATCCTTTTACCTGTTACGGTACTTAGCTAAAAAGTCGTACGGCATATACATAACAGTGTATTTTTGTTATATAGAAATGCCTTACGACTTAAAATTCTATCTTGTCCCTTCCACTACAACAATCGGACAGAGACCTCCGCCGGCAGAGATATTTATAACTGCTGCTTCAGAGGTACGGCACATACCGCCTGCATGGGCGCCGCCGAAGGCATAGAAATTCTGGTTTAATTTCTTTGGTTTCCATACAAGTTCAGGATCAACTTCGGGAAGATCCATTTCAGGTATCTGCACATACTGTTGCACAACATATTTCTGTTCTGTTGTGGCGGCAATCTCTATGGTTTTTTCCCATTCAGCCTGAGTGCTTACGAGACCGACACATACTCCCTGTCCTCCGTAAAGGTCCATAGGTTTCAATACGAGTTTTTCCCTGTTATTTCTTACAAACTCAAAGAGTTCTACCGATGTTTTTCCATCAAATGAAAGGGTTTTGCGATCCTTCATAAGACGGGTCCATGGAATATGTTTAAATACTACTTCTCTTTCTTCAGGGGTATAAATTCTGGCGATTTCTTCATCCTGAAGATGTTCAAGTAAACTCTTAATGGCTGCAAGGAGCGATCTTATGGAGTTTACACAGCAGAAAGCATTTTCTTTGTATGCCTGCCTGAGTGGTTTTATATCATCCCACACATCAGTCCAGTTTCTTATCCAGCCACGACGGTAGAATATATCTATTTCCATACCTCCCGGAGTATAGGCTTTACCGTTACGATATTCAATTTCTGGAGGTGTGGCAAATTCGCATTTATAACCCTGACGTCTGAAATCATCAACTATGAGAAGGAATTCAGGGTAAGTTGCACCTTTATCTGAAACTATGGCAATATTTGGCAATTGTTTTTTCCCGCCCCATTCTCTGTAAGCACGGAGAAGATTGTAAAGGATCTGAGGAACAAAACGATCGGAACTCATATAGTATTTCTTCCTCAGTTCATCCATAACAACACTCTGTTCTATAATCTCTGTCTGAACATCTGAATACATGGGGCCGCCGGGAGAATCTGTATTGAATTCTATGAACTTTAAGATATCTCCCTCCTGGAATGCATCGTTTCTGGTAATCCATACAAGACGTTTCGTTCCTGTTTCACATTCAACCAGTTCTGTTTCCTTATCTGTAAGATTGAACATCGGTTTGAATTTATCATCCAGAAAATAAAGATTGGATACTTTTTCCAGTACATTCATAATAATGTTGGAAACACGGCCTATTTCATTCATCTCCGGCCGTGTTACAAAATATGGCATTACAAAAACAGGAAAAGGTTTTTTCACGATATTGTCACCTTTCCCCACATTGATTACACAGCCTCTTTCGTGGAATTCTCTGTTGGCCGCAGCAAGAATGTTTTTTGCAGGATTATCGGGAGTATCCATCTTCTGCAGAATGTGCCGAAAATCACTGTTGATTTGATTGATAAGTTGAGCATCTGTCATAAAAGTCCTATTCTCCTCTCTGATTAATAAATAGAATATTATAATTCTTAATACGGAATCTTTTCTCCTGCAATTTTTTAAAAATGACTGAAATCCATTAAGACTCTTATAACTTTCCCCGTAATATTAGAATTTGTATCAAATTTAAAAATATTACCTTTACCGTCGAGAAAAATCTTATTATCTTCATCACCTTTACATTTCTTAAGGAGCAAATAATTCTCGTCTCCCCTGTTTACATGTATGACTGCAATATCCTCCGGCCTGACATGGTTCTGTTTTTTTACATAAACAATAGAACCATCGAAAATTTTATAAGTTTCCATTGACTGCTCTTCCGCAATGAAAGCAAAATCCGCATCCCAGCAGGGAGGTATATCTGTAAGCTCTGAAGCATCTTTTAAAAGATCACTTAATGGACCGCATTTACGCGAAGACAGGAGGGGAATTATTTTTTCCGAAACCTTTATTGAAGTATTTGTGAAAGAAGAAATGACTTTTTTCTCAAGTATATCCATTCTTTTTTGAACTTCATCTATTATTTTCAGAGACGCTTTGTCAAGGACATGGGCCACTATTTCTTCCATCTTCTCATCTATTGGTTTATCATCAATAAGTATCTCAGCTTCCTGCCAGTTAACCTGATAACCTGCAAGAGTCAATAATTGATCATAAGAACAGTCAAGCGATCTTGCTATTTTCCTGAGGGTACTCCTGTGAGGCTGTTTAATATAATCAGATTCTATATTGGAGATCTGTTTCTGCGATATATCTACAGTTCTGCTCAAACCTTCCTGTGAAAGGCCTATTTTTTCACGCTGATTTTTTATAAATTCTCCCAGTGTTGACACTTAAATACATCTCTTTTCTATTTTAGTATAACCTCAGTATAGCAAATTTTATAAAAAATTCTATAACTTTTCAATATTTTCTTATTGACTTTTTAAATATATAATGTTAAGATATAATAAGGTTATGAATTTTTACTAAAAAAGTTATAATAATATAGAAAGGAGGTGAAAAGTTATGAAAAAAATTACACTCCTTTCAGTTCTCATAATTCTGGTCATTACATTACAGGCTGTACAGGCAAAAGGAAACGTTACATCAGAGGAAATAGAAATAGTTTCAGAGAAAACAAATATTTTCATCAACCCTCTGGACACAAAAAAAACATCGGAGAAACCTGTTACATCACCTTCAGGAATAGAGATAACGTCTACCAGGAAAGATCCTTTTCAGGTTCCTGAATTTAATCCTGATAACTCATTGAATACCGACACCGGTGAACATACCGGAGAAAAACCGGCGAGTGATAACAGGACTCATGGAGCAGCAGAAAAAATACAGGAAGAAATATCTTCGGTAAGTGCCGGTAATTTATTCAAATATACGGGAGTATTATGGAATGGTTCTCAGTATCTGGCCATTATAACTTTTAACAGAAAAAGTTATATCGTCAGAAAAGGTGATAAATTATTCGAAGGATACAGAGTTTTATATTTAGATGAAAAAGAAATAATAGTAGGGAAAAAAGGAGAAAAAAGTTCAATAAAATTACAGTAATCCATAAAGAATTCAGTAAAAACCTCTATATTCGGTAGAGGTTTTTTCTATCCCCTGCAAGATATCTTATATAAAGTAAATAGAAACTTTTTATGATAAATTCTCTTTTTTTGTATATACACTTAAAAAACTTGTTCTATAATCCACAATCCACCCGAAAAGAAGGAACTGCAATAGTAAATGTATAAGTATCTAACTGACCTGACTATAAGGGGTTGTCAGGAAATAACTACATCATAGTTACAGTTTGTATCGTTACGCGTCACGAGAGCATATAAAAAATATGGCATTGAATTTGCCTTTATAAATGTCAGGCTACTGTAAAATTGAGAAAGGAGAGTTTATTCTATGTTTTCCCACTGTAAAAAACAATATCTTCGTCTATGTATTAACAGTTCTATCTTTTTATTTATTCTGTTCCTGATCTTTTCTGTCCCTGCCTTTGCCAGAGGGCCGGAAAAGAGAAAATTTTTTCCGGAACCTCACAAGGTATTCTGGAAAGGAATAATTACAATAAAAGTAAATTCTTTTACCGAAGCAAGAGAAAAAGCAATAGAAATTTCAGAAAAATACGGCGGAAAAAGTTACAGTGAAAAAATAAAAGTAAATAATAACGGAAGAAAATCAGGAGAGATTCAGTTTCGAATCCCGGTGAAAAGCAGGCATGAATTTATTAAAGATATACATGGTCTTGGAGTCATCTATTCTCAGAAAATAATTGCACCGGACGTAACAGAAGAATTTGTAGATCTGGGTAGAAGACTCAGAAATCTTCAGGCAGAAGAAAAACAGCTCCTTGACGTATTAAAACAGGCAAGACATGTCCTTGAAATCCTGCAGGTTCAATCCCATTTGTTTAATGTAAGAGTCGAAATAGAAAGAATTACAACAAGAAGAAATGAAATTGCCCTTAAAAGTGAAGATGCTCTTTTTAGCGTTGAACTCTTTGAACCTCTGTCCATAAATGAGCCTGTAACCCCGGGAGGTTCAAAGGAATTTTTCCAGAGATGGTGGAACTATTTTGCATATCCTCTTGTAAAAAAACAGGTAAAGAACACATACTACACTTTTACTCAGGTTGTTCTTAATTATATTCTCGGACTTACAGGGAATGTGCCAAATATAATTATTCTCTCGGTTTTTCTTTTGATACTTCTGATTTTCCGCATCTTTGTATGGCCTTTATTGAGTAAAAATCTTTCTCTCATACTGGGAGAATTAAAAACAAGAGACATACCTATAGGAAAATTTATATGGACAGTAATATTTCTTTATTTCTTTAACATCGTCTTCCCTAAATATTCTATAATACTCTTTTTAATTCTACTGTATCTCTGGTGGCTCTGGTTCTGTGAGACAGAAACAATAAAAAATATGTTCCTCTATTTCGAGAAAAAAGGAATTAAATCCGCTTCCATACATATTTTTACTGCTTTACTCTTATTTATAGCGGTCTTCTATCAACTGTTTCCTTCTATAATATACGGGATAAAGGATATTATAAACACTATTCTACTTTATATAATTATTATTTCCATACCGATAGGTATAATAATACTTCTAATTGCAAAATTGACATCAGATAAACACGTTCAAACTTTATTCGGATATGGCAAAAAAAACAATAAAAGTCAAGGGAAAGAAGTAAAGACACAGGAGAAAGAAGAAAAAAAAGCAGACGAGATTATTGAAGAAAAACAGAAATAAGAGTAAAATACGAGAAGGAAAATTTGATAAAAAAGAGGAAATAATTTTATATAAGAGGTGAATATTATGTTTAGAAAAAAATTCAAAGTTATAATTCTTTTATTAATATGTTTTATTGTTACAGCACTTTCCGTAACAGCTATTCAGGCAGGACAGAATGATGAAGAAATAAACAAAAAAGTAAAAGCCTTATTAAAAGAAATGACCCTTGAAGAAAAAATCGGCCAGATGACACAGGTAACATTTCAGGTTATTTCTGTGCCGGAGAAAGATAATAAAGGATTTCCCGTAGATATGAATAAGCTGGAAACAGCCATAGTGGATTATCATGCAGGGTCAATCCTCAACACGCCATATGATAAGACCCAATCTCTTGATACATGGATTAAAGTAATAACTGCTGTCCAGGACACGGCAAAAAAAACCAGGCTTAAAATACCTGTCCTTTATGGCATAGATGCAATTCATGGAGCAACCTATACGCAGGGTTCAACCCTCTTTCCTCAGGCAATCAGCATGGCAGCTACCTTTAACAGGGAGCTGTCATGGAAAGAAGGGGAAATTACTGCATGGGAAGTGAGAGCCTGCGGCATTCCGTGGAATTTCTGTCCCGTAATGGATATAGGCCGTCAGCCTCTATGGTCGAGATTCTGGGAAACATGCGGAGAAGACGTATATCTGGCATCGGAAATGGGAAAAGCCTATATAGAAGGACAGCAGGGAGATAATTACGGTTCGCCCGATAAATGTGCCACATGTTTAAAACACTATATGGGATACGGGTTCCCCATAAACGGGAAAGACAGAACACCGGCATGGATAAGTGAAAGAATGATCAGGGAATATTTCCTCCCTACCTTTGAAGAAGGAGTAAAAGCAGGTTCTCCTACAGTTATGGTTAATTCTGCAGAAGTTGACGGTATACCGGGTCATGCCAATTATCACTATCTCACTGAAATACTTAAAGGGGAGTTAAAATTTGAAGGTTTTGCAGTTTCTGACTGGGAAGACATCAAAAGACTCTATACAAGAGACAAACTGGCATCTTCACCGAAAGAAGCAGTAAAAATGGCTGTCATGGCAGGTGTTGACATGAGTATGGTTCCTTTTGATTTCACCTTCTATGATCTCCTTCTGGAACTGGTAAAAGACGGAGAAGTCCCTGTTGAAAGAATCGACGATGCCGTTTCAAGAATATTGAAAGTAAAATATCAGACAGGCATATTTGAAAATCCCTATCCGGATTCATCTATGACTAAAAAATTTGCCACAGAAGAATCTGAAAAAATAAATCTTCAATCTGCCAGAGAATCCATTGTTCTTGCAAAAAATGAAGGAAATATCCTTCCCCTTAAGAAAAACTCTAAAATCCTTGTTACAGGCCCGACAGCAAATCTGCTTCACGTTTTAAACGGAGGATGGACCGTTACATGGCAGGGAGATGACGAATCCCTCTATCCAAAAGACAAACTTACAGTATTAAAAGCAATCGAGAAAAAATGTGAAGGTAAAGTCACATATATTGAAGGTTCTACTTTTGATAAAGAATCAGATATGGAAAAAGCAGTAAAAGGAGCAGAAAATAGCGATGTAATACTCGTCTGCCTGGGAGAAAAAGCTTACTGCGAAACTCCCGGTTCCATAGAAAATCTCACACTGGATAAAGCTCAGATAAAACTCGCAAAAGCTATGATTAAAACAGGCAAACCTGTAATTATTCTACTGCTGGAGGGGCGTCCCAGAGTAATTACAGAAATTGCGGAAGACGCTTCTGCAGTGATAATAGGCATGAGACCGGGGATGGAAGGCGGGAGAGCCATTGCAGACATAATCTTCGGAGATTATAATCCTGACGGGAAACTTCCTTTTACCTATCCGAGAAATCCCAACGGCATAACTTTATATGATTATAAGCCCATAGAAAATTTTGATGCAAACAAATATAATCCTCTCTATCCTTTCGGCCATGGTCTGAGTTACACCACCTTTGAAATATCGGGCCTGACTCTGGATAAAAAGACCGTTAAGAAAGGGGAAGCAGTGAAAGCCACTGTAACGGTAAAAAACACGGGAAATCTTGCAGGTAAAGAAACCGTTCTTATGTATCTTAATGATGCGGCAGCACAGGTATCAAGGCCGAATAAACAGCTTAAAGGTTTCGAAAAAGTCTGTCTTAACCCGGGAGAAAGCAAAAACATTACCTTCGAAATTACTCCTCATGCCATGTCTTTTATAGGGCTTGAAAATAAAAGAATTATTGAAGAGGGAGAATTTAAAGTGATTGTCGGAAATATGGAAGAAAATTTTGTATTGAAATAGATACTAACCGATTACGGGCAGACCATAAACAGATATGCCTTTTTGCTGGTTGAACAGGTGAGCGGAAGAGAATAGTGAACGGTGAGTCATGAGTGTAATCGAACTATTCTCTTTCTTCTTCACAAAGAGCTTTATTATAGGCAGAAATAATATTTTTCCTTGTAATAAGGCCGATTAATTTATCAGGTCTGTTCACTTCCACAACAGGGAGACGGCCGATATTTCTGCTACTAAGTTTTTCGAGAGCAATCCTGAGATTTTCATGGGGATGACATACAATAATATCACCGGTCATAATTTCTTTAACATCATGGTCGGCTCTGTCTTCTGAGAGAGCTTTATTTATATCTTTTCTCGTAACCATTCCGACAAGGGTGCCTTTATCATCAAGAACAGGGAACCCCCTGTGTCCCGTCGATTTAATCATAAGTCCCGCACTTCTCACACTATCACTTTCACAGACCGTTATTACCTCTTTATCCATAGCTTTCTCCACCCATGTTACTTCCATAAGATCTATATGTACCATTTGTAATATATCTATGCCTCGCCTTTTGAGTTTCATGGTATAGATAGAATTTTTATTCACCATTCTTGTTACCATTATAGATATTACGCAGGTAATCATTAAAGGCAATAAAATTTTATAATTTCCCGTCATTTCAAACAAAATGAGAATGGCTGAAATAGGGGCATGAGTCGCTCCTGAAAGAACTGCTCCCATGCCTACAAGAGCACAGGCTCCTGGAGGAATGGCAATAGCCGGAGCTATAAGATAAGGAATAGAATTTTATTAATTGTCTCTTTCCTCGTGTCACACATTACGCGTTATCTTAAAAAGCTATAGAGGGGTACAGCCTGTTAGCTAGAAATGTCTTAAACCTGACATAAGTTTCGACATCTTGAAAGATTTCTTAACAGGGTAGATTGCATCGTTAAAATTTCTTTCAGAAAACACTAAAGTCTTAGAATCTTCCCATGATTTCAAAAGATATTTTCTCTTTTCACGTGGTCCGTCCAGTTCAACAAGTCCAACCCTCTGCCATTTTCCAAGGGTTAACTTACCGTCACAGATATCCAGAAATAACTGATTATCCAGAAGAAGACTCTGAATATGAGCTTTGCCATTAAGAGGTTCATTCTCCTTATCAATAACTTCCGGCCTTTTATCTATATCATTATGTTCATAATCATTGACATTTTGAGACACTATTTTATTTAGATGGACAATTATATCCCTGCACAGTCTCGGTTCAGTAATTTCCTGAATAATTAAACCCATAGTGGTATGAAGGGTCTGAACAGTTAATGTTCCGTTTTTTATACCTCTTTCTTTTATAAAATTATTTATCTCATCTGTTATATCAATTATTTCTTCCTGTTTTTCAGTATCAACTTCTTTAATTTTTCTGAAAATTTTCATGCTCTATTCCTCCTGATAACAATCTTATATACTTTTCCTGACCGGCCGGGTCACAAATTTTCCACTGAACCAGGCACCTGTCACACCACCTGTAATAGCACCGAGAGAAGAAATTGCTATAAACAAAACATATACGGAAAATTCAAAGTTAATACACTGAATATAAATGGCAGGGCCAATCATCAATATATACAATATGGACAGGAATATACCGTGCAGTATGTGGTTATGATGAACCTTTCTTCCCGCAAGATAACTGCCTGTTAAAAGAGGGGTAAAACTGTAGATAAATTCCTGAACACAGGAAATACCGGTACCGGAAAGAGGTGACAGAAGTATTAACACTGCACCTATAAAAAGTGAAAGAAATGCTGTATATACTGAAACTTTAAGGTTTAATCCGAGAAGTTCCCTCATATGTATTTTATCTCCATAAGATCCGTTTTTTATGGCAAGATCGAAGACCATACTGTAAATTCCACCCCAGAATATACCGCATAATATGAGAGAAACAGGGTTTAACTGCGTAATCTGAACATTTGCAGACATCAGTAAAACCATACAGGTCGTCACAACAATCCCGCATATGGCAGGAGAAAGGGTTTTTAACATGGAGAAACATGCATATTTTATTTCTTCCCTGTAGTTTACTTCATCAGGGACACAGTTCTTCAGACTATTATTTAAAACTGTCTCAAATTCCTCGGAAGGAGAAATATTTTTCCAGTTATCAAGCATTAATCTTGTGCCTGAAAGGCTGTCATATTCACTTTTACAGTCATCACAGACAGACAGATGTTCTTTAATAGTGTTATTCATTTCCGGAGTTACCTCTCCGTAGATAAAATGAACAAGCTCTGATTTTATATGTTTACAGGACATATAAGTCAACTCCTTTCCTGGAAGCTCTAATTACCATTATCCAGAGCTTTCTTTAACTCAATCAATGCATAATGCATTCTTGACTTGACTGTTCCTAAAGGACAGCCAAGAATTTCACTTATTTCATTATAGGATAATCCCTGGTAATGCTTCAGTATTAAAACTGCCCTGTGATCCTGAGGAAGTGACATTACCGCTTTTTTTACCCTTCTTCCCAGATCATCTTTTTCCACCTTATCCTCTACATTTTCCGGGGAAACTATATCTATATCTTCAATATCTACTTTTTTAACATTTTTATCTTTTCTATAGGTATCTATACAGAGATTGTTTGCAATCCTGTAAAGCCATGGAGAAAATTTCTGTTCCGAATTAAATTTCATGGCACTTTTATAAACTCTTATAAATACTTCCTGACACAGTTCTTCTGCCTGATGAAAGTTACCGATCCAGCGATAGAGATAATTCAGAAGCGATTTTTCATACCTGTATATAATCAAATCAAAGGCCTTTACATTACCTGCTTTCAATTCTTCCATTAAAACCTCATCTGCTTTCATTAGAATTTCCTTCCAGTTGTTCTTATTATGTAATACGTATGTTTTAAAAAAAAGTTCAAAAACTTTTAGATATTTTTTTATAGCTTCGGCAATCAGATTTTATAGTTATTTTCATAATTTATTATCAAATAAATACTTCGTGACGCGTAACACGTGACGGGAAGATTAGCTGTAATTTATATCTACACTATAATAGAATTAGATGACCTCTGTTATCTCCTTAAGGTTATTACGTTCAACATTTCTCTCTGTAGAAGCTTTTGTATTTCTGGCAAGTACACTTTCAAAAACCGGCAGAACATATCTCAAGAGATTGTTTTTTATAATAAAATTCCACAGACCGTCAAGCTTTTTCCAGGCTATATTATATAAAATCCTTTTCACGGGATTGGTAAGTCCTGCAGCTCTGGAAAAAATCGAGTTATAAGAATAAAATTTTTCATAGGACCACCAGTATCCCTCTTCAAGTTTTTCCGGTGACATAAGTGACGGCTGAAATACTGCATGCCTCGTATCATATTCTTCCCACTTATAATGAAGAATTCTACCTTCCTGTTGAAGTTTTTCAAATAATTTTGTTCCCGGGAAAGGAGTAAAAATATGAAAGGTAGCAGTTTCAATTTTATTTTTTATGGCAAAGTCAAGGGTTCTTTCAAACACATCGGGGCCGTCATAGTCAAGGCCATAGACAAAACTACCGTTCAGCATTATGCCTGCTTCATGAAATCTCTTTATGGCATCAACATAGTCATATTTCTGATTTTGAACCTTATTGGAATGTTTCATGTTATCTCTGGAAATAGATTCAAAACCTACAAAAAGACTTCTGCACCCGCAATCATAGGCTTCTTCCAGAAAACCGGCACTGTAAGCCACATCAATAGAAGCTGCTGCCTGCCATATAAAATTATATTCTTTTAAGAGCCTGAAGATTTTCCTGGATTCAATCCTGTTTCCCATAAGATTGTCATCCAGGAAAAAGACAAATCTCTGTTTAAATGTATCCAGTTCTTTTTTTATATCTTCCAGAGGCCTGAATTTATAATATTTTTCACCCCAGAAACTTTTTTTATAACAGAAGTCGCAGTTATAAAGACAGCCTCTGGAAGCCACTATGGTATTTGGCACAAGATACCTGTCTTTATTCATCAAATCCCTTCTTGCAAGAGGTACTTCAGATAGATCTGTAAGTTTATCTCCATAATAAATTCTCTGTAATTTATTTGTTCCAAAATCAGAGAGCATCTCCAGAAATACTGACTCACCGGGACCGATACATATACTGTCTGCATGTAACATTACCTCTTCTGCCATAGTAGACGGATGTATGCCTCCCATAAATATTTTAGCTCCTCTTTCCCTGTAATAGTCACCTATTTCATAAGCTCTTTTTGCAGATGATATGTAAACTGTCATTACAACAAGATCTACCTGTTCGTCTATAAAAATATCCTCTACATGTTCATCCCTTACTATAAGATTATATTTATCAGGAGAAACAAGACCTGCAAGAGTAAGAAGACTCAATGGTGGAAAAAGAGAATATTTTATCTGACGAAATTTTGCAGAAAGCACTTCCTGAAGTGCAGGAAGAATAAACAGAATGGTTTTCATAAATATAACTCCTTTATTCATATTAATCGTAACGCGTGACGGGTGACGCATCACGGGAGAGTGAAGTCCTTAAAATATTATACGAATAATATAAATAAAGGTTCAAAATTTCATATGAGAAGCGTAAAGCGTGATGCGTAATACGTAATTTCACGACTCACCATTCACCACTCACTTATTCAGACAAAAAATCTACCATCTTTCTGGCCAGGCTATGGTTGTGTTCTATGGCCAGAACTTTCTTAAATCCCTCAAGAGCTCTATCTTTATCGCCTCTGGCATTGTGAACAAAAGCCAGGCCCATATGGGGAGTAACTGTATGTGCTTCAAGTTCCATGGATCTGGTAAATAAAGCAAAAGCTTTTTCTATCAATTCTTTTTTAGCTGTTTCTGAAAGGTCGGGAGACGTATCCATTATGTCCAGATAAATAAACCCCAGATGTCCGTAGATTTCCGGGAATTCTTTTTCTCCTCCGAGTAACAAACTTTCCTCAAGTTCTTTTGCCGCCACAGACAGGTTATTTTTACACCTGAAGGCAATGGCTGCATAAAAATGTACTCTGTAATCGCAGGGAAATTTCTTTATTCCTTCTTCAAATAAAGATAAAAGCTCCTCTTCCCTGTCCTGTCTTATATATTCTTTACCGAGATTTATAAGAGCTTCCAGTTTTTCTTTATCGTCTCCTGCTATCAAAAAATCATATTTATATTTTAATTCTGTAAATTCTGGAAAATATTTTATAATCTTATACATATCCTGAGGAGGTGCTTTCACGGTTTTTCCATAAAAGACACATGTCTGTGGTACAGGATTAGTTCCCTTGAAACGAAATAATCCGAAAAGTCTGCAGTACATAGGTCTGACAGTATAGATAGTACAGCCTTTAAAGTGATTAAAATAAGGACATCTCTCTCTATCCCTGTGAATCATAAAATTTTTAAATGTTTTTATATCAGCATAACCGTCATGCTTTTTTAAGAAATCTTCAATAAAATCACATTCAAGATGTGAGAGAGGAGGGAATTTCATAACAGAGGTACAGCAAAGTTTACAATCTCCGCAGCTATTCTCGGAATGAATAAAATATTCTTTATCAAAACCATCATATATTTCTTTCAGGGTGTTAAACATATCTTTCATAAATTTAATATAACCTTTCTTTAAATCGTGACGCGTGACGCGTGACGCGAGGATTGTTGTCCCTTCTCATGATATTGATTTTAAAACTTCTGTCATAAAGTCTTTATTTATTTCATCTCTATAACCTGTCCACATTACCTTTCCTTTATAAAATAAAAAGCCCTGTGGAGATGCATGTTCAATACCTGTATCTTTAGCTATTTTCCTGGATAAAGGTCTGTTTTCAATAACAGGGACTTTCCAGAAATCAGCTTCTTTATTATTTTTAGAAAATTCCGAAAATCTTTCCAGTGCCCATGCAGAATGAGGACAGGCAGTGGAATGTTTCAGCAGAAATACCGGCTTTGTATTACTGCATTCAAGTATTTCACTGAAATCTTCGTTACCGGTACAATCTTTAATCATAAAAAAGACACCTCAAATTATCAAACTTAAAAACAAAGGATTCTGATCTTTCTGTAAGAATATTCTTATAAATACGCTTAACTCCTTCCATGTAAGTGTATTTCATAACTTATTGAAATTTAAGTTATCGTGACGGGGAACGATTTTAATTCAAGGAGAGACACATTATTTTATGAACGGAAAAGATACTTTAAAAAAGAAAAAAACAAATATAACAGTACGTGAAATGGATATTGATGATGTAGCACATGTTTTTCATCTCGGCGAAGATCTATTTACAGCCCAGAAGGTTCCAAATCTTTATCGCACATGGGATGAATATGAAGTGCTGGCGATTTTTCAGGGAGACAGCGAATTCTGCCTTGTAGCAGAAACAGAAGAAGGAGAAATAGTCGGATTTACCCTTGGTACAACTATAAGTAAAAGTCATTCTGCCTGGAAATACGGACATCTGCTGTGGCTGGGAGTATCCAGAGACTATCAGAAACAGGGAGTGGCAGAAAAACTCTTCAACCATTTTCTGGATCTTATGATAGAAAGCGGTGTCAGGATGCTTCTTGTAGATACAGAGGCAGATAATCGTAAAGCTATTAACTTCTTTGAAAAAATGGGATTTAAAAACCCGCAGGAACATGTTTACCTGACTCTCAATCTTGATCATCAGAGAAAAATTTTAAAAGAAAAGGAACAGATTGAAAATCAACAGGAAAATGTTAAAGGGAAAGGAACATATTGATAAGCAACAAAAAATGTTAAAAGGAAAGGAATATATTGAGAAGCAACAGAAAAAATTATGACTGAAAAAAATATTACACCGAAAAGATTAAAGAGATTATTGAAGAAAATGATAGATATATACAGTCCTTCGGGCAAAGAAGAAGAACTGGCAGATTTCCTGTACGGGTATCTGAAACGGCAGGAATTGAATGTTATCTATCAGGATGTAGATGAAGACAGATATAATCTGCTCATATTGCCCGATGATATGGATATAGAAATGGCTCTTATAGGTCATATAGATACCGTATGGGCCTATGATCTGGAACATTACTGTTATGAAGAAGAAGATGACATAATTACAGGTCTCGGTACTGCTGACATGAAAGGCAACTGTGCCGCCATGATAGAAGCATACCTTTCATTACAGGAAAAATATCAACATAATGTACCTGTATTACTTGCCCTTTTAGTAGGAGAAGAAGAAGACGGAGACGGTGCAAGACAGCTGGTAAAAGACTTTCATTTTCCATGGGCAATAATCGGCGAGCCTACGGACCTGGCACCATGTATGAAACATTTCGGTTATCTGGAAGTACAGGTCTGCACGGAAGGGAAACAGGTTCACGCTTCTCTGGCAGACAGGGGGCAGAATGCAATTAAAAATATGCTCGGACTCCTTCTCAATATATCGAACTACATGGAGAACAAACGTTCTGATATAGTTTATAATATAAGGGAACTGGAAAGTTCCAGGTCAGGTTTCGTAGTTCCCGACAGATGTGAGGCATGGCTGGACCTTCACCTGCCTCCCGTATCTCCTGTTGAGGAAATTACCGTAGAACTGGAAGATATACTCATAAAAGCAAAAGAAGAAAACCCGGAACTGGATGGTACAATAAGATTTACTACCATTCACAGAGGCTATGAAATACCTGAAAAAGGGCATATAGTAAAAACTCTCAAAGATATTTATAAAAATATGAATCTGGCCTGGAATCCGCAGGTCTTCAGAAGTCATTCCGATGCCAATATACTATGGACTGCCGGAATAAAGCCTGTAATACTGGGGGCAGGTAAACTGGAAGAAGCCCACAGACCTGACGAATCCGTTTCTTTTGAACAGGTCTGTAAGGCTTCTGAGATATATTTTAATATATTGAACTCATACTTAAAGCGTGATGCGTAACGCGTAAAGCGTAATGCGTAATGGGTTATATGCGCATCATGCATCACGCTTTACACATCACGAATTAATTATTTATCACTTATATGATATGCTTTGCCTTCAAACAGCACAATCACATTATTGCCTATAGAAAGATATTTACCAAGTTTTGGATAAGTTTTGAGGAGTTCAAAATATTTATCACTCAAAAATTTCACTTCTATCTTATCTTTACCGTCTTTATAGAGACTGTCAGTCCATATACCGGATTTAAGATAAAAAGTCTTATCTTCCACTGTTTTTATTGCTTCGGCAACATCTTTCGTAAGTCCTCCCTCCCGATAGGCTTCTGAAGCCGGCGCAGGTCGAACCGTATCTGCTTTCTCATATTCGTTCAAAACCTTGCTTGCCTGAACATTTACTTCTCCTGATGCACTGCTATCAGACGAGTAACCGCCACTTTTATCATCTCTTCCCTGAACATAAGGCATATTTGAATATAACCTTTCATCATAATCTTCTTCTACTCTCTGAGATACAGGGCGCCTGCCTGTAACCTCTTCCTGTATCAAAAATGACGTATAAGGTGTAACAATACCGTATTTAATGGAAAGTGCTTTTATTTCTTCGACTGTTTCCCTGTTTTCTCCGTGGAGTCTTATTTCATTTAAAAGATAACCTATTTTTCTGGTAGCCCAGAGACATGGAATGAAAGAATTATCATTGTTATTTTCAGGGAAGGTTTTTTCATAAACATATTTTTTCGTTTCTCCGTTTACCTTTCCCGTCATGGTTATTGCAGTATGTCCGGTGTCCGTATATCTTCCTGTAAGTATAAGCTGGCTTCCTCTGAAGAGATCGGGAAGATCCCTGGGATACATATCCTTAATTTTGATTTTACCGAAATCGAGAGACAAATCGGATAACACAGGATGACTTATTTTGGTAAAAAAGGAAGAAATTTCCACCTCCATTTCCTCACCGGCTTTCAGATAGGACGTATAACCCTGATTCTGTTCTGCCATAAGATCCAGGAGCAATGTATTCACATCTGTTCCAACACCAAAGGAGAAAATTCTAACTTTTGCTTTATTCGCAAGGGAGATATTCTTAAGAATTGCGTTTGCATCAGTTTCCCCCTGTGTGGGAAGACCATCTGTAAGAAATACAATATACTGAGGTCTTTTTTCCTCTGAAAACTGTTTTAAACTTACGTGAAAAGCTTCGTCAATATTGGTTCCTCCAAGAGGTTTCAGAGTATCTACAAATGTTTTGGCTTTTTTTATATTTTCCTCTGTTCCCTCCACAAGTTTATTACTGTAAAAATCTGTAACAGAATTAAAGGTGACAACATTAAACCTGTCTTTACCGTTAAGATTTGAGAGACAGAATTTAAGTGCTTTCTGTGCATATGTAATCTTATCTTCATCATACATGCTACCTGAAGTATCTATGACGAAGATAATATCTTTAGGTAAAATCTTTGTTTTATCCAGTTCCTGTCCCGGAGAAGCAATGAGGAGGAAAAATCCCTGATTGTCTCCCCTGTCTTTATAAGTCAACAGATTAAGGCCGAAATCCTCTTCAGAGACACCGTAATAAAGGATAAAATCTTTATCGCCTTTATAACTCGTATCTTCAAAACCTGCTTTTACAGATTTATCGCCGTCTTTCTTAATTGACATGTTATGAGTGGGTGAATAAAAGGATTTAACAGGTATTGAAGAAGAGAGTTCTACACCTATAGTAAGTTCTTTTACAGGCCAATCAGAGGTTTTCTTTGCCAGGGGAAGTTTAAATTTACAGAGTCCCAGGTCAGAAGATAATACCTGAGAATAAGTGATTGAAATTTTTGTCTCTCCTCTGGCAGGAATGGGATATATCCTTGCCCGGAACATACCTAAACCGATATTTTCCAGAAGTCCCGGATCTTTAAGCTGTCTTACAATACTTTCGTATATAGAAGCTGCTTCATCCTTATCCATTATTTTTCCTTCTACCTTCTTGCCATTTATAAGCATGGAAAAATTGGATATAGAAGCATCTGCCGGCATAGGCAAAATAAGGGTTGCTTCCATATCAGAAGAAGAATTATTTTTAAGTTTTTCTTCTATTGTCACCCTGGCAGCCTGATCCTTGATTTTAATATCTACTCTTTCATATTCTATAACAAAGGATCTGTCGCCTGCAGGAACCCTTTCCACTATGTATTCCTGGGACATAACACCGGTAAGGGATAACAGTAAAAACAATGAAACAAGTAAAAACTTTGAGAACATCTGAACCACGCTCCTTAATAATCAGTGATGAGTAATCAGTAAGCAGTGCTCAATGAATATAATATATCTAACTGATCACTGGTCACTGCTCACTGATTACTGTACATAAGTTCCCCCACCGTGCCGTGTGCAGATCACTTTGAATCCTGACGTAAATCAGGTGGGAACCACTATAAGTAGCTTAAGGATCCCTCACCGGGGAGGTATTCACAACACTACTGGAATTAAGTTCCCTTCAAAAAATTGTCGGATCAAAAATATAACCCACAAACACAAACAAAGCAGGGGAATATTTATTTCGTCTATTAAATTTTAGTCGTCTAGTTTAAAAAAATTTCTCAAAAGAATAATAGCATATTTTTCATCTAATTGCAATGAGAAAGATTATCAGACAACTTTTATATTTAAATCTTTAAGCTGTCTTTCCGATACCGCAACAGGTGCTCCTGTAAGAGGGCACGCTGCAGTCTGAGTCTTTGGAAAAGCTATTACATCTCTTATAGTTTTTTCTCCTGCCATAAGCATTACAAGTCTATCAAGTCCGGGAGCTATACCTCCATGAGGAGGGGCACCATATTCAAGGGCTTTCAGGAGAAAACCGAACTTATATTCTGCTTCTTCCGCAGTAAGACCCATAATTTTAAAGATCTTTTCCTGTATATCTTTCCTGTGGATACGTATACTTCCACTGCCCAGTTCTGTACCGTTAAGGACAAGGTCATAAGAACTGGCCCTCACTTTAAGAGGCTCGGAATCCAGATATTCTATATCTTCCGTAAGAGGACATGTGAAAGCATGATGCTCTGCATCTATTTTATGTTCTTCTTCATTATATGAGAAAAGAGGGAAATCTATGACCCAGAGGAAACTAAAGGCTCCTTCTTTAATAAGACCCAGTTCCTGGGCAAGAGAAATCCTTATTTCTCCGAGTACCCGGCTCGCAGTGGCACGTTTATCGGAAACAATGAGTATTACATCATTATCGGAAACAGAAAATCTTAACTTTAAATTTTCTATATCTTCCGGCGTTAAAAATTTCTTTATAGAAGATTTAATATCGCCGCCGGAAAAAGAAATCCACGATAATGCCTTTGCTCCCAGTTCTTTAGCCTTTTCATTCAATTCATCAAACTTCTTTCTGGAAGCAGATGAGAAATTCTCCACTTTTATGCCTCTTACAACACCGCCACCCTGAATATTCTCTTTAAAAGCATTGAACTGCGAATCTTTAAATATGTCAGAAAGATCTTCTATTTTCATGCCATAGCGAAGATCAGGTTTATCAATACCGTACCAATCTATAGCATCTCTATGTTTAAGTCTGAGAAAAGGTCCGGGAAGATTAATATGAAGTACATCTTTAAAAATACGTCCCATAAGACCTTCTGTTATATTAAGAACATCTTCCCTCTCCACAAAGGACATTTCCATATCTATCTGAGTGAATTCAGGCTGACGGTCTGCCCTCTGATCTTCATCTCTGAAACATCTGGCTATCTGATAATATCTTTCAAATCCCGATACCATAAGCAACTGTTTAAATAATTGTGGAGACTGAGGGAGTGCATAGAATTTACCCTGATGAACCCTGCTAGGAACCAGATAATCTCTGGCACCTTCAGGAGTGCTGTTAATAAACATAGGTGTTTCTATTTCAAGAAAACCATTTTCTTCAAGATAATTACGGGCACTCCGTGTAACAGATGCTCTGAGCTTAATATTTGATTGCATCCTTTGAGTTCTGAGATCGAGATAACGATATTTAAGACGGGTTATTTCGTCTGCCCGGCTATCTCCTGAAATATTAATGGGAGGTGTGGGACATGTATTTAATATGATAAGTTCTCTGGCCAGAACATCTATTTCACCTGTCGGAAGTTTTGTATTTATCGTACCTTCCGGCCTGTCACATACTTCTCCTGTAACAGATATAACATATTCCGATTTGAGTTCTCCCGCTTTTTCATGGAGTTCTTTATATTTTTCAGGATTGAACACTACCTGTGTTATTCCTTCTCTATCACGGAGATCTATAAAAATAAGGCCTCCTAAATCTCTTCTTCTGTGTACCCACCCCATAAGAGTAACTGATTTACCTGTATCTACAGGTCTCAGTTCACCACAATTATGAGTTCTTTTTTTCAACAATACCACCCCTTTTTAATGATCGTGACGCGTGACGCTTGACGTGTCACGATTCTCATATAAATAATGACAGAAATAATTCGTATAATAAGAAATAATTCCTTTATTTTTTAGTAATTTTATTTTTAAATTATTTAGATAAACTGCCTCTTCACAATTTTCATCTAAAGCCTTACTTTACGCCATTAAAAATGAAAATTCCTATACCCTTAAATTAGGTTTTGGGTTTCTGGTTTTAGGTTTTGGGTTATCGTCATCGTTTAAATATTAATAATCAGTATACCTGCTGCCGTAAGCGATTGTATGGCAATAACCAGGCCGAGAATGAATATGAACAGGTAAGAAAAGGCTGCTACCCTGTTTAAAAAATTCCTTTTGGGATAATATTTTTCAAGCATCTTACCGGCAGTAACCATTACTATGCCAATGGCAATAAGAACTGCTGCCAGACCGCAACTGAAAGCCACTATTACAAGTAATCCGAGAAGTATTCTATTAAGAGCAACGGCACTTAAGAGAACTACCAGGGCATCAGGGCATGGAACGATACCACCGCTTACGCCGAGAGCAATAAGACTCAGAAGGGTAATTTTTTCCGGCAACTTATGGACATGATATTTTCCACCATGATAATGTACCATTCCTCTGTCTCCATGGTCGTGATTATGGTCATGGTCGTGATTATGGTCATGGTCGTGATTATGGTCATGGTCGTGATTATGGTCATGGTCATGACTGTGATCGTGGTCGTGACTGTGATCGTGGTCGTGACTGTGATCATGGTCATGACTGTGTCCATGGTCGTGATTATGGTCATGACTGTGATCATGGTCATGACTGTGTCCATGGTCGTGATTATGGTCATGGTCGTGATTATGGTCATGGCAGTGATTGTAGTCATGGTCGTGATTGTGGTCATGATCGTGACTGTGGTCATGGCAGTGATTGTGGTCATGGCAGTGATTGTGGTCATGGTCGTGACTGTGGTCATGGTCGTGACTGTGGTCATGATTATGAGCGGATAAATGATCGGTTGATGCAACAGCTTCTTTCTGTCTTATTATAAAAAGCCATATACCTATTATAGAAATAAGAATACCTGAAGAGAAACCTATCCAGGGATATAATTTTTCCGGCATAACGTATTTAAAGGCAAAAAGGCATATAACTCCCAGCAATATAACACTTATTGTATGGGTAAAAGTAACGATGATACCAAGCAGGACGGCATGTTTTATAGTTCCCCTGCTCCCTATGAGATATGCTCCGACAATGGTTTTACCATGTCCAGGAGCAAAGGCATGGAGGGCACCAAGTACTACAGCAAGACCAAGAGCAACAAGGACAACACTTAAATTTAATTTTTCTTTTGTAATAAGTCCGACAAGGCCATTGTCTCCCTGAGTTTCAGGAATGTTCGGTTCTGAAAATTCACTGTTATTGACTGTAACAGAACCTTTCACAGAAGAAAAAACTATATCTGCTTTTGTACAGACTGCACTTTTTATATTTTTTGGTTTTTCCGGAGCACTTAATATATTAACAGAGTCTTCCCCTTTAACCATTATTTCCTTCCATCCGGGAGTGGATGTAAAATTATCATCATTGAAATATAATTTATTTTCACCTTTTCTCAAAAGTCCTTCAGGTATAGGAGTCTCAAAAAGATAATTCACTTTTAATATAGAAAGTTCACCTGCTCCTGTATTTACAATGACATTAGAATCTATAGTTTTAATATGTAAGGGTTGCTCGTTCAGTTTTATTGAAATATTCTGAAGAACTTTCTCTGTTGCCTGGTTCAGATAGGATTTCTTTTCTTCATCTGTATAAATAAAATCCTGATTCTTATCCATAATTTTAAGCTGACTGAAAGCAGAAGCCTCAGGAAGACGAAGAAGGTATTTCAATGTAATTTTGTCTGAAGAAATAGAAATCTGGCTTACCGCATCAATTCTGAGATAGCCGAACGGATGGGAGAAAACTCCCGATGGAAAGATAAATAAGAAACATATTACCAGACAAATAATTTTTTTTAACATAGTGCCTCCGTAAACATTTTATATTTCATAAGTATAGTGAGTAATGTTCTATTCTCTTCACACTTCACTCTTCACACTTCACCATGACAGATCGGCCATAAATAGTGAACAGTGAGTAATGAGTAAAACATCATATTCACCACTCACTACTCACCACTCACTATTCACTGTTAATAAATAGATGGAGTCCAGTCATCACTGCTGCCGGAGAAAACTTTTTCTATGTTCTTTCCTCCTGGATCCATAATAAAAATTTGCCAGTTAGGCCCCTGAAGATCAGAACAGAAAACTATTTTTTTCCTATCCCTGGAAAAATGGGGACAATGGGAACCAAATCCGCCTTTTGTAAGATGTTTGACATTAGTGCCATCTGATTTCATGGTAAATAAGTCATAATCTCCGTCTCTGTCAGAAGCCCATATTATATTCTTACCATCAGGTGATACAACTGCCTGAATATTATGGTAATGGACAGTCGTATTGGTAAGATGAACCTGTTTTGTTCCGTCTGTATTCATAACAAAGAGATCTGCATTTCCATCTCTGTAGGAAGTCCAGATTATTTTTTTCCCGTCAGGGAAAAAGGACGGGTCCCTGTCCCTTGTAACTTCTACGGTAGGAGGCATAGGACTATCATAAGACAGAGGCTGTTCTTTAACAGGTTTGTCAAAAGTAAGCCTCGTCTGATTTGAGCCATCAGAAGCCATAACATAAACCTCTTCGTTTTTATCCCTTGTAGAGATAAAGACTATCTTTTTTCCGTCACTGGAAAAGGAAGGCATCTTATTATTACCACTGCTGGACGTAAGCTGTTTCCTGCCTGAACCGTCAACATTTATCATAAAAATCTGTGACCTCCCATCCCTGGAGTAAGCACTATAAATTAATTTCTTACCGTCTCCTGACACACAGGGTTCGGTATCCACATATGGATTGGAAGATGTAAGATTCCTGGGCTCACCTTCGGAAGGGTAAAAAGCCGAATATATATCAAGATTTCCACTCCGATCAGATGCGAAATAAATACTATAGGTATTTGTTCCCTCTGCAAGGAAGGTGCAGAGTACAACTGACACAAAAGTCAAAATAGCCAGGAAGAAATTCTTCTTCATTCTTTAACAATCCTTTCTTCCGCTCCCTGTTTAATCTCTTTAACTTCTTTTATATAATCAGAGATTACATCTCTGATAACTCCCCCTTTTTGAAGAAGTTTCCCGCCGGTAAAAAGAGTATAACCTTCTCCGCCTTCTGCCAGAAAACTGCTGGTAGCAACCTTATATAAGAAGCTGTCCGAAACAGGTTTGTCACCTATAGTTAAATTTAAAATCTTCTGGCCTGCCGGAGCATCCTTTTTATAAAGGATTTTCATACCGCTTATCTGAAGTATATCTTCAGAAGCAAGAGACTGTTCCATAATAGCTTTAATATCTTTGCCTGTCATCTCCAGAACAGTCACGTTAAAATCATAAGGTATGACAGTATAAAGATGGCCGTAGGTAATATCGCCTTTAAACAAATCATTACGAAGATTTCTGCCGTTATAAACAGCCACGTCTGCACCTGATTTTTTAAGCATAACATCTGTTACAAAATCTCCGAGAGGAGATTCTCTATCTCTCAATCTGGGGAACCAGCTATTTGCCGCTCCGAGAACTTCAGAATATTTAGCAGGTAATTTACTATTAAAGCTATCAATAATTTTCTGAATATCTTTATCACTTTCCTGTACACGTCCGGGAGAAATCGGTTTGATTTCATAAGTATAATTCACAGAGGTAATATCTTTCATAAATCCCATACCGATATGACCTAAAAATCTTCCTTTAGTACCTGCTTCCAGTATCAAAATATCATTAATACTTAAAGGATCTACCGCGATAGAATAAGATCTCACATCTCCACCGATTATAAAAACCGGTTTTTTATGATTACCTGGAATTATATTCTCAAAATCACTGGCTATAAGCATATTATCATAAAATCTCTGATTGGCCATTATTACAATTGCATCACTGCTACTTTCGAGAGCAGAATAATATCTGGCAAGTGTAACCTTTGGATCTGTAAATGATAAACCTTTTACATATTCTCCCGGAATGAGTTTCGATATTTCACTATCAACAAGGCCGAGAACAGCTAACTTAAAGCCATTATAATCTACTATTATATAAGGCTTGAGTCCCGGGAAAAGATTATCTGTTCCCTGAACCATTACATTTGCCCCCAGTACAGGAAATGTTGCTTTGTTTATTAATTTACCAAGTTGTTCCTGTCCTACAAGGAAATCCTGTTCTCCAATCACTGCTGCCTTTACTCCTGTGGCATTAAGACAGTCTATTATAGCTTCCCCTTTCGTAGCTTCAGCCAGCGGTGTTCCATATAAAAAATTTCCGCTGCACAGGAGGAGATTATTTTTCGTGGAACCACTTAATTTCTTATAAGTGGAGGCAAGATAGGAAAAACCTCCTGATTCTGCAAAAGTTGTATTTTCCGTTTGTTCTTTTTCAGGAAGGAATGTATAGGCATTGGGGCCGCCTGTCATAAAGGGGTGAAGATATGAAAGCAGATCTGTAAAGTAATAAACATTTATTTCTGCCTGATTACGGGATATTGACGGATCTTTTTTTTCTTTAATATAAATTATACTTATTCGTCCAATATCATAACCTTTTACTGTGACCACATCTCCAACTTTCAGATATTCTATTGGAAGAGCCTTTCTGGAAGGATCACTTTGATCTATGATTTTACAGGACATAAGATTTAATAATTGCTGTTTCTTATTATTACCCTCTATAAGAGCAGTTTTTTTAATTTTATTTATGTCAATAATTTTACCTTCTGCTACAATTTTAATTTCATCACTGCCTGACGATGTTCTGGTCAGACTTTCCAGTATAACAGGTAAAGCTTCCTCTACAAAAACTGCGCCGGCTATATAGGTTCTTCCAGGCATAGGCTGTGTGATACTGTAGATCATTACAGATTTTCCCTTAAGAGAGTCCAATCCTTTAAAATTCTGTGGCACAAGCATAACAGTCTTTTTATTTGCAAGAATCTTTTCATTACCTATTTTAAACATAAATTTTTCTTTTATAACTTCTGTAACTACACCTCTCAGAACCATAGGTCCATGGGAAGATACAAAAAGATCATTAACATAGGAAATAGGATCGAAAAAATAAGCAGGTTCAATAATCTTTGGTTCATGTTCGGCGAACCCCGGGAAAGAAGCCTTTGCATAAAATTTATCACCCGGGCGAAAAGCAGAAATAGCAACAGATTTAATATCCTTCATAACGTTCGTACCGGAAGTAATATTAAATTCCTTTTTGCCATCTTTTGTAACAACTGTAACATTATTGCCTTTTATTTCATGAACTGTTCCTGAATACTCCAGAGCAACTCCCTGACCTGTAGCAAGTAAAAAAGCAGATTGTTGATCAAAAATTCCAACTGCCATTATCTCGTCAGGTAAGTTATTTTCTGTAGAAACAAGAATCTTATCACCTACTTTAAAATCTTTAAACTGAACTGTAGCCATATTTTTTGTAAAACTCGTTCTGGAACTGGTGAGAATAGTTTTATCAACCGTTTTATCAGTCTTATCTTCTTTTATTGAAATTATAAAAGATTTATTATCTGTATTTATTTCTTCTACAGTGCCTGAAATAGAATAAAGTCCTTTTTTCTGTTCCTGGGCATATAGATTGGTATATATGGAAAAAGATAGAACCAGAATAAGAATTATAGTAATAATTTTGCTCACAATAACACCCTTTCTTTTAAACATATTTGAAAACAGATAATCTTATAAAACAGACTAAGGAATAGCTTTCGCTATTCCTTATCTATGATTAATAACTGACTTAAATTATTAACAGCAACAACTCGGTGTTACTTTTGGGGTAATCTGCTCATCCAGAATAGATGGCGTAAACTTAAGTTCTTTTACCGTGTTGGTACTCTTATCAAGGTACTGAATAGAAAAACCTGTTGCAAATGTAGAACCGAGATTATTGGTTTTAGCATTTACAGTAGAGGTTGTCATCTTATATGTAATACCACCCATTTCGGAACCGCCTTTGACATCCATATAATAGTTGGCATTGTTACTCGGTAAATCACCGGTTTTATTGGATGAATTTACTCCATCCATCATATTCTTGGCAGTGTTTATATCGGTCTTATAGGTAAACCACACAGGGTCACCTCTCAAAGCAGTAACGGTTCCCCCGGGGTTCTCCACATAGATATTAAAATAAGATTCATCGCTTTTCTGCCCGTCGCCGCCGCCATTTCCACTTCCGCGGCTCTTCAGTACTACTGTAGTTCCATCAGGCTGTTTTACAGTATATTCAAGGCCCTGATATGTATATGTATTACCGGCAGGATCAGCTATGGAATAACTATATACTTTTTTAGTAACCAGATAATCACCAAATTTTATTTCTTCTTCACTACCATATAAATTCTGATCAGCAGTCGGAGGAGGAGATACCGGCGCCGGTGCGTCACCGGGATTGGGATTTGAATTCGGATCTGCCTGCCATGCAGCATATTGCTGATCCCATACGGTTTTAGCAGCTACATAATTATTATAATTTGTTTCCTGTTCATAATAACTGTCCCATAATTTATCTATATCTTCACTTGAGCTTGCACTGGTAGATACATCAAAAGTATCTGTTTCAGAAAGGCGTTTACCTGTTCTGAGATCGGAAAAATATTTGTGGGCCCATGTATTATTTACTACCCACTCACTTCCGTTCCACACCATAGCTCCATTGAGGTTTGTCAGATTTCCTGCATCTTTTTCTACATGCCCCGCATCTTTAGTATCATTTTCAACTGTAATAACAGTAGTTCCGGCAAAGGATACAGACATAACCAGACATATAAAAAGTGCCAATATACTGATTGTTAATAAAGTCTTTTTCATAATTTTTCTCCGGTTTTATCCGGATACCTCCTTTCAATATTTGAACATACTAAGAATTTAAGTTAAATTTTTCACCTCCTGCGATAAAAATGATTTATACCTCTTAATAATAAACTACTTCTACTGTAATAATTATAACACGTTTTTTTTCTATGTTGTTACAAAAGTGTTAAAAAAATATGAAAATTTTGTAATATTATTTAATATCGTAGTACTTTTTTAAAAATTTGTAATACTTATATTTTACCGTGCAAGTGGTGAGCACAAATAATACATAAATACTGTCGCGACCCGTAACGCTTAATGTGTGACGGGATGAAAACCTTTATTACAATGTTTATAGTCAGGTCAGTAAAGCCATCCGTTATTTAACTGACGTAAAGCCTCATAGATTGCAACAGCAACAGAAGTAGAAAGATTGAAACTTCTGGCTTCGCCCCACATAGGTATGGAAAGGCACGAATCTTCATGTTCTTTCAGCATAGATGCAGGAAGGCCCGGTGTTTCAGGGCCAAATACAAGGAAATCTTCCTTTTTATAAGAAACGGCAGTATAGGGTTTCGCTACATTGCTGGAAAAATAGAAAAATCTTCCACATGGAAAATCAGCATAAAGTTCTTCCATAGAAGGATAGTAGAACATATTAACAAGATGCCAGTAGTCGAGACCTGCCCGTTTCAGAGATCTATCCCGAAAAGAAAAGCCTAAATTGCCTACAAGATAAAGTTTCGAACCGGTTCCCGCACAGAGGCGCGCTATATTACCGGTATTGGGTGGTATTTTAGGTTCATATAATACTATATTGATATAATTTTCCGGATAATAAGTTTCAGGCATTTTATTACACAGTTCCATAACACTTCTCCATTCCGATTGTTTTTTTTCTTCTCCTATACCGGCAGGTATCATTTCATCATAAGAATATTCTTTATCGTCACTCATGTCAGATGGCTCTTCCACAAAAGCCTCTCTTTTTTCAGGAGAACATTTTCCATATGGTTCCACATATTGATTCTGTTGTTTCTTCTCAAGTTTCTCCAGGGTTTTTTCTACAGTCCTCCTGATGCCGGGATTTGTATCATGAAGTAAAAGAGACAGTTTGTCTATTATCAGAGCATCAGGTGCAAAATCTCTGAGGACTCCTGCTGCAGTTCTTCTTACTGAACTATTTTCATCTTTTAGATAATTTACTATAATCTCCGCTCCTGTACCAAGTTTTCCCAGCAATTTTAAAGCACATGATCTTACCTGCGGGTCTTGACTCTTCAGGGCAGATAAAATCACAGGTTTTGTCCTGTCGCCAAGAGACATTATAAATATTTCAACGGAATCCTTTATAATCGAATAGCTGTCACCTAGCCCTTTAACAAGAGCTTCTATGCCGGTATTACCGAGGGATAAAAGATTCTTATAATCTCTTCCGGCAAAATAATAATCTGCTTTTAAACATATATCATCTGTGTCCCATCCCATGTTATGAAGTGCAATAGCAGCGGAAAAACGGACATAATTGTGTTTATCCTTCAGGGCAGGTAAGATAATGGAAGAAGCTTCCATGCCCATATTCCCTGCAGCTTTTACGGCAAGTTTTCTGATATAGCTCCTTTTATGGCCTATAAAATCTTTTATCTCTTCCAGTGCTCTCGTATCTGCAAGTTTTCCCAGTGCTTTTATTACTTCAGCGCATACGGCCCAGTCTTCATCATAAAGAGTTTTCAAGAGGGCAGGTACAGCTTCTCTGGAGTCAGAGTTTCCGAGAGCTTTTGCAGAAAGAAACCTCACCTGTGGTCTGTCACTTTCAAGAGAAGAAACAAAAACAGAAGAAGCCCTTTTATCCTCTATAGAATACAGGGCTTCAACTATAGAATCTTCAAACTCTTCCTTTCTTTTCCTGTATAAATCCATGAGAAAAGGGACAGAGACAGGATTCTTTATAGATCCGAGTGCTTTTATGGCAAGTCTCTTAATTTCGAGATTTTTATCATTTTTTATAATATCCATAAGAGGTTCTATAGAAGTACTGCTGGAAAGACCTGCAAGGGATTTCACGGCAGCCAGACGCAATTCCGGTTCAGTTTCTTTCAGTTTATGACATAACACATCTACAGCTCTTTCATCTCCAATTTTTCCCAGGGCTTCAACTACTTTTATTTGCAGTTCCAGATCTTCTTCTTTAAGAAGCTCCATAAGAGGAAGAAAAGCTCTTCTGTCGCCTATATTCCCTAAAGCTTCGGCAGCTCTTATATTAACCCTCAGATTGTTGAATTTCAATACTTCTATAAGAGGAACAACTGCCCTCTCATGTCCTATAATCCCAAGGGCATGGGCCGATTTACAGGCAAGATCCCAGTTTTTAGGAACATAATTAAGATGTTCTATAAAAAGATAGAATGCTTCTTCACCGAGTTTAATCAATTCACCGAAATTACCACGTGCAAAATAATATCTCAGTTTTTCCTCAAAACCGGAAGGTCTCCAGTCAAAACAGGTGAGCACCTCTGCAGCCATGGTATAAACCTTCCTCTCAGGATCACTTAAAGCTTTTACAAGTTCTCCTGTAGCAGATTTTTCCCGAAGCTGACCTATAGACCATATGGCATCACATCTGACATACCAGTCACGATCATTCATAGCTTCAATAAAAGCGGGAAGAGAAGAATCTTTAAAATATTCCATCAGTAAATCTGCTGCTTTATGTCTTACAGCAAGGTTTCTGTGTCTCAAAGCAGATTTTAAAAATTCCATATTTTTGCCTGTGAAATCCATAGACATAAATTCATGAGGAACAATATTTTGTATATTCATAAGTAATTCAATCCTTATTTCGTGACGCGTAACGCGTGACGGGTATATTATAATTCGTGATGCGTAATGCGTAATGCGTATCTAATCTCAGGGCGTTTAATTAAACGCCCGTACTTACCATTTACGTCTCACTTTTCACTTTTCACTTTTCACTTTTCACTTTTCACTCTTCACTTTTCACTCTCCCCATATAAACATCACCCATTATTGATACTTTCCAGAATTAATTTTACTGCCCTGTCTGCCGCTCCGGGAGAATATAATCTTTTCAACTCTTCTGACATAGATTTAAGCTTTTCACTGTCTTTTAACAACTGAAGAGCTTTTGCAGTTACCTTTTCGGAGGTGATGACTTCAGTCATTTCGGGAACAATCTCCCTTCCTGCAAGAATATTCGGTAAAGCAGTAAAACCGAAAGTTTTCACAAGGTGTAATATCAATCTGCCTTTCAGATAGGAACCGAAGGGTATTAAATCCAGGAGTCCGATAAACCCGCAGTAAGGTATTAAATCAGGTCTGTTCATAGGTGTTATTACGATCATAGGCTTCCCGAGAACTGCAGCCTCTGAAGATTTTGTTCCGGGAATAGTAATGACAAAGTCTGATTTTGCTATGGCTCCCGTCCCCCCCTGATATAAAAAAACTCTCACACCGGAAGAAGTTTCAAGATAATTACCTTCTTTCTGAAATTTCGCATCACTTCCTGTAAACCCCCGTGCAACAGGAGAAGATAAAATTTTCAGAAAAACATCCATTGAAATAAAGGGAGAAAGGGAAAGAATGAAAGAAGCAGCAGGAATTTCAATGGAAATAAGTTCTGCAATCTTAATAAAACATTTTACAAGGCACTTCAACTCATGGGAGCGGCTCCCCGGCATGAAACAGATAACAGGATGTCCTGAAACCATGTCTTTATGTTCTTTCTCATCTTTCAGTTCATCCAGAACTGCATCTGCTACAAATTCTCCTGTAACTTCAATTTTTTCTTCTTTTATACCATGTTCCAGCATAATATCTTTAAATTTTTTCTGTGGCACCAGATATTTAATAAAATAAGAATCCCACATTTTATTGGCCCATTTATAGGCAATAGCTTTTATATTAAATCTCCGGGCCATAAGAGCAGAGTGAAACAGATCTCCTCCAAGATGAACTATAATATGAGGAGGAAATTTTTCAAAAGTCTTCATTTTTTTATATAAAAACATAAAATATAAATATTCTTTGCCTGTAACAACACCGTCTATAAAAGACATTTCAGAGGCAACTCTTTTTTCCTGGCCGCTTGAAAAAACACATGGAAGGAGTACAAGTATAATATTATTACCGGTTTCTTTAAGTCTTCTCGCAAGAGGTCTGGCCCACCCGTAAAGTTCACCGGGGCTGTTTGCAGTAATAATTATGTTCATAGTTAAATATAATTTCTATAATAAGACCCCTATTCCTTCTACGAAAAGAAAGAGAGGATTTTTTTATATTATGAAGAAATTTTAAATAGCAAATATCGATAAAAAAAAGAGTGTTTAATGAATCCACTCACTACTTACTCAATTACAGAAAGGAATTTTTTATGAAAAAACTGACCTGTTTTTTACTTACAGCAATCATGTTCCTATCATTCACATCTTATGCCTTTTCTGCAAGAACAAATGCAGATAAATTTATTAAAGACCTTGGAAGCAGTGATACGG
>DAIOEN010000052.1:0-34391 GCA_036746235.1 Vulcanimicrobiota bacterium
CCTGCCATTTATATCCTTCATTTGTAGAACATACCAGTTGAAGTGAAAATTCATCACCTTCTATTACATCTATAATTGAAGGAAGAGTTACAATGTCTTCTGGTCTGTCATTATTATCAGATACAGGTAACTGGCCTTCCGTATAAAGTACAAGCTCTATGTTTTTCATCAGGAAATTATCGTGATCTTCATCTTTAACGCCTTCGTCTGCTTCTATGGTAATTGTATTTTCACCCTGTACAAAAGCTTTTGCAGGTATTATTATAAGAGACTGAACAAATGCCGTTCCTCCGTCAGGGAAAAGGGCTCCCATTTTCTCTCCGTTAATTTCCACATAGTTTTTAGATGAATTAACACCGAGTACTTCAAGATGTAATTCTGCATTCTGTTGTAAAGGGAAAGGAATGTTAAATTTCTTTTCAAATGTTGGCCCAAGAGGAGCAGGCCATTCTGCCGGTCTGCTGGCAACACCTTCACCTTCAGGATCACCTATAGATATAGTTTCTCTGGCTATATGTATTACAAAAGGTTTCCCCTGAGAAAAACATGGATAGATATTGAAAAAAACTGCAATTATAGCTATCATCCATATTTTATGACGCATGTTCTCCTCCTTGAAGTTATTTAGAGATGAAAATTTTTATTTTTTGTGTTTTATCGAGTATTAATATTTAATAAAACCTCTTCACCCTTCGTCCTTTACTCTTCACATATATATTCACTTCAGTAAATAAATCATTTCTAGGATTATAACATAATTAGTAATAATATATCAATCACGTTTTTTTATAGTTTAAAAAAATATTTAACTATCATTGCACCGTAATTGACCTTATAATACAGTTAATGATATAATACTTTCTATAGTTTTTTAATTTCTAAGTTCCGTAACAGGTAAAAGGGTATCTGTAAAAAGCTTCTGCCTGGCAGGCTCTGGAGAAGAAAAATTAGTTTTTTATATAGAATTAAAAATTAAATAAGGGTTAATTTATTGTCTGTAAAACAAATGATATAAGGCAAATTATTTTTCTTCGTAAGAGCCTGTCAGACAGAAGCTGATAAAAGGGTTACTAATTTACCTGGTGCGCTAATAAGTATAATAAATTTAAAAAAATATCTTTAATTTTTTAGTTTGAAGGGAAATATTATGAAAATACTTGTAATTTGTTCGGGTGGTATGTCTACGAGTATGCTTGTAAAAGCAATGGTTAAGGCAGCGGAAGGAATAAATGAAAATATAACGGTAGAGTCCGGAAGTGTTTCCGGTTTAATAAATATGATAGATAAAAGTGATTTAATAATGGTAGCCCCCCAGGTAAGGCACAGACTGGAGGAAATAAAGAAGATATCTGACAAATACTGTAAACCTGTCGCTCTTATAGAACCTCAATTATATGGTTTGATAGATGGTAAAGGAGTGTTAAAACAGGCATTAGGAATAACAGGTAAATAATTATATATGGTTTTTATTATGAGAATTGTGAAGGGTGAAGAGTGAAAGGTGAAGTGGGAATACATTTTCATCTTTTGTTGTACTCACCCGGTCATGGCTGTTAGTAATAATGATTATGGACGGTTTATCAGAGATTTGAGGAACGTGAGAGCACTACCCGTGCAGGCCAATCGGATGCATGAGTTTATTTCCGGAGGTTAATATTTATGCAACAATTACTGGATAGTCTTTTAGAAGAATTGAAAGATGAAAATGAATACACACGCCAGCATGCAGCAAGAAAGCTCGGTAAACTTGGCAATAAAAAAGCAGTGAAATATTTAAAAGACTTTCTTGATGATCGTGATAAAAATGTAAGATTAAGGGTAATAGAAGCACTTGGAGAAATAGGAGGAATTGAATCCTCAAAAGTTTTACTGACATATTTGCGGGAAACAAATATAGATATAGACATAAAAAAAACAATAATAAGTGCCCTTGGTGATACAGGGGATTACAATAATATTAAGTCACTGGAAGATTTTTTGGGAGAAAGAGAAATAAAACTTGATGTTATAAAGGCTTTGGCAAAAACCGGTTATACAAAACCATTATTTAATGCTATTTCAGAAGGTGACAGTGAACTTGCTGATCAGGTATCTTATCTGCTGGGACAGTTATGTACAAAATCCGATGTCCCCAATCTCCTGAAGGTTCTTGCTTCTACAGGCTGGAATGTCCGCGCAGGAGCTGTGGAAGCCCTTGGCAGACTGAGGCAGGCTGATTGTCTGTCACATATTTCCAGACTTGTCGATGACCCCAATGACAATGTAAGAAGTCAGGTCGCAAGAGCTCTTGGAAAAATGGCAGATGAGAGGGCTACACCTTATCTTATAAAATTCTTAAATGATAGATACTGGGATGTGAGAAGAAATGCCGCAGAAGCACTGGGTAATCTGGAAAGTGAAGATGCTGTGGACGGCCTTATTGCAAAATTAAAAGATGAGAATTCCGGTGTGAGAAATAATGTAGCTGAAGCTCTTGGAAAAATTAAATCCAGAAAAGCTATTTCACCATTACTTGAGGCCCTTAAGGATGAAGATGCTGCCGTAAGAGGTAATTCAGCCAAATCTCTTGGTATAATGGGATATATTGAAGCAAGAGAAGGTCTTGAACTTGCTCTTCAGCAGGAGCACGATCCATGGGTAAAAAGATATCTTGATGAAGCTATAAGTTATTTGCAATTAGAACCTGATACTGTGGTAAAAAAGAAAGTTTTGCTTGTAGATGATGATAAATTTATTGTAAAGCTTTTGAGAATAACTCTTCAGGAAGATTATGATACTATAGTGGCATATAACGGAGAGGAAGCAGTTATGAGGGCGAAAGTGGAACTGCCCGATCTCATATTGCTTGATATTATGATGCCTAAAATGGACGGACTGGAAGTCATTCAGGCACTTAAAATGGATAAATCCACTATGTCTATTCCTGTAATTATAGTTTCTGCAAAATCTCAGGATAAAGATCTGGAAAATATTAAAAAAATGGGTGTTACAGGATATATAAGAAAACCTTTTAATACAGTAAAATTACTGCAAATGGTAGAAGATGTTCTAAAAGGTGGTGACGTTTAACTTGGCTATTACAGATATATCGGAGCTGCTCACTATTACAGTGGCACAGGGGGGGTCAGACCTTCATATTACTACAGGTAATCCCCCTATGATCAGAATTCACGGGGAGATGGAAGGAATTGAAGAGTCTCCTGAAGCTCTCGGTGCAGCAGAATGCAGGAGAATGATATATGATGTTCTAAAAGAAGAACAGACAGCTCAACTGGAAAGAGATTTAAGTATTGATCTTTCCATATCTTACGAAGGACTTGCCAGGTTCAGAGTCAATGTTTTTCATCAGATTTACGGTCTCGGAGCAGTTTTCAGAATTATACCGGAGAGAATACCTCCTATTGAGAAGCTTGGTTTGCCTGAAACTATAAAAAAACTAACAGATTATCATAAAGGTCTCGTACTTGTCACAGGCCCTACAGGGAGCGGTAAATCAACTACTCTGGCATCTATAATAGACTGTGTGAATGAAACGAAAAAAGGACATATTATAACTATTGAAAATCCTGTCGAATTTATTCATAAAAAGAAAAATTGTGTAATCAATCAAAGAGAAGTCGGTCCGAGCACTCATTCTTTTTCAGATGCTCTCCGCGATGCTCTCCGTGAGGATCCTGATTATATACTCGTAGGAGAAATGAGGGATCTTGAAACAATATCTCTTGCAATTACTGCAGCTGAGACAGGTCATCTAGTTTTTGGAACTCTTCATACGTCAAGTGCTGCAAAAACTGTGGATAGGATTATAGATGCTTTCCCGGAAGGACAGCAAAACCAGATTAAAACTATGCTTTCAGAGTCTCTTCAGGCTGTAGTAGCACAGACTCTCCTGAAAAAAAAAGATGGAACAGGGAGGATTCCTGCAGCAGAAATACTTATAGGAACTCCTGCAGTGCGTAATCTTATAAGAGAAGGGAAAACCTATCAGATACTGTCTATGATTCAAACAGGAAGAAAAGATGGTATGCAGAGTCTGGATCAGTCACTTAAAGATCTTATGATAAAAGGCCTGATATCAAGGGAAGATGCATATCGTTATGCCGTTGAGAAAGAGGCTTTCAGTATGCCTGAACCTGTGCCTGAACCTGAAGCAGCACAGGAATATGTGGGACAGAAGAAAAAATTCAGTTTCTGGTAAGGGGTTTACAGTGAGCAGTGATTACAGTGAGCAGTGACCAGTGACCAGTGATTACTGTGACCAGTGAGCAGTAGGGGCGAACCGTGTTCGCCCGATACCGGTGAAAACACATGCATCACGGATTGTGAAATTAAGGAGATATATGAAAAATAATATATTTTTACTATTTTTTTTGTTTTACATGATTTCCCCTCTTGCAGGGTGTGAAGCAGCAGGGGAAGAAGTCTGTTTAAGGGATATTACCTTTAATCCTGCCCTTATATGTAAGGAAATCTATGATATTAACGGCCATGATATTAGAGAAAAACATAATATAAATCTGAAGATTGATATTATGGAAAGTTTTCCTTATAATTCTCCTCTTGCCCCTCCTCTCCCTCTTCCTCAGGGAGGCAGGATTATTAAACTGGGGCTCTATCAGAATTTAAAATCCTGTTATATAAGCTGTGATGGCGGGTTTTCCTTTTACGGGGAAGACGGAGAAATGAGTTTAAATGGCAGTCAGGTATTATCTGTAAAAGTTCCTGAACTTCCAGTTGACCCGAATAATTTTTTCATAGAACCTGTAAAAATAAAACCGCACCAGAGAGATAATGTACTGAAACTTATCACGGAAAATACTGATGGTACCTATACCCTGAAAGGTTACAGAGGGGACTTTCAGGTTTCTCTTAATTCTAAAGGTTTTATTACGGTAGTGAATGAATTGAGTCTGGATGAATATCTGGCAGGGGTGGTACCAAATGAAATGCCTTCTTCTTTCCCTCAGGAGGCTTTGAAATCACAGGCTATAGTAGCCAGAACCTATACATTAAAACATCTGAAAAAACATGATAAAGACGGTTTTGACCTCTGTGCAGCACAGCACTGTCAGGTCTACGGAGGTATTGAGAATGAAACTCCTCAGACAAACAGTGCAGTCAGGGAAACAATACATCAAATGGTATTTTACGGATCAGAACTTGCAGATACAGTATATCATTCTACCTGCGGAGGCATAACGGCAAATATAGAAAATGTCTGGCTCGCTTCACCGGTAGATTATTTAAAATCAGTGCCGGCACAGGTAAATCCTGTATATTCTTCTTTCCAGTCAGAAGAAACTTTCCGGCAATTTATAGATAATCCCGGAGAATGTTTCTGTCAGGAGTCAAAGTTGTTTCGATGGGAAAGGAGTTACAGCAAAACGGATTTACAGGATATCCTTTCTCAGGGACTGGCTGTAACGTTTAATACACAGATAAAACTCGGAGATCTTGTTGATATATCAGTAGAAGAAAGAACCTCCGACGGGAGGGTAAAGATTTTACTTGTAAAAGGAACGGAAGGAGAATACAGGGTTGAAAAAGATAAAATAAGATGGCTTACGAGTAAAGGAAAAATTGCAAAAGATGCTCTTCCCAGTACATTATTTTATGTATATAAACCTGATGAAAATACTATTTCCTTTAAAGGAGGAGGATGGGGGCATGGTTTAGGGCTGTGTCAGTTCTGTGCTAAAGGTATGGCTGACAGGGGTCTGACTTCCACGGAAATAATAAAATATTTTTACAGGGGCTGTGTCCTGGATTATCCCCTGTGGTATAAAAACAGTGACCAGTGATTACAGTGAGCAGTGACCAGTGACCAGTGACCAGTGACCAGTGATTACAGTGAGCAGTGACCAGTGACCAGTGACCAGTGACCAGTGGCGAAACAATAACATTGTTTTATAGTGTAATGGTTATAAATAAATATTAACTGATAACTGATAACTGGTAACTGGTAACTGGTCACTGATAACTGGTCACTGCTCACTGAAAAAGAGGTGTTTTAATTTATGCAATGTCCCAGATGTAGATGCGAAATTCCCCATGGTTCAATAGTCTGTCCTGAGTGTGCCAAACCTCTTGCAACATTTCCTGTAAGTGCTCTGGAAAAAAAGGGGCGCGAAGGTTTCAATCCCATGTGGATAGTTTATGGGCTCAGCTGTTGCCTCTTTTTTGTAATTGCCTTTATCGCTGTACTGATTATTCTTATGTTTTTATTTAATTCGCCCGGATAATAATTATGGAAAAATATTTAAAACTTATAGAAAAAGCTTTAATGCCGCCTCTGACAAAACTTTCGGAACAAAAACATCTTCGTGCTGTCAGGGATGGTATTGTTTCAGTTCTTCCTATGATAATTACAGGGAGCATTTTTCTTCTTCTCGGTCAACTTCCTGTAGATTTTATCAAAGAACCTGATTACACAGGATGGATTGTAGATAAAGTGAAATTTTACCAGGATCATGTGAGTCCTCATCTATTGATCCCATACAGATTGTCCATGGGATTTATGGCTCTTTACGCATCCTTTGCAATTGCCTTCAGCCTTTCACAGACCTATGAAATGGACAGCCTCTCTACAGGTATTTTATCTGCATCGGCCTTCCTTCTTACCATTCTGCCTCAAAAAGTTCTCCTTGCAGGAGGAGAGAAACCTGAATGGGTAATTCCCATAGATAAACTGGGAGGAAAAGGTCTTTTTGTTGCTATATTCTGTGCCTTTGTTACGGTAGAGTTAACAAGATTTCTTATGTCAAAAAAGCTCTTTTTTTCTATGCCTGAAGGTGTTCCTCCTGCCGTAACCAGAGCTTTTACATCTCTTATACCGGGTATAGCCGTATTAACTCTCATATGGACTTTATCCATGATAGTAGATATTCATGCTTTCCTGTCATGGCTTCTGACACCACTTGTGAGAACAGGAGATGGCCTTATTGCCATAATACTTATAAATCTTCTCATACAGCTTATATGGGTTACAGGTATTCATGGCACATCTGTTGTTAATGCCGTAGCACTTCCTTTCTGGCTCAGTTATCTTGAAGATAACGGTGCGGCTCACGCAGCAGGTACCGTACTGCCTCACATTACATCCCTTCCGTTTTACCAGTGGTTTGTATGGATAGGCGGTTCCGGGGCGACTTTAACTCTTGTAATAATGATGTTTTTCTCTAAATCTTCTCACTTAAGAAATCTATCCAGAATATCTATATTACCATCTTTATTTAATATAAATGAACCTGTTATATTCGGTCTTCCTGTGGTTATGAATCCTGTCATAGCAGTACCTTTTGTAGTTGCTCCTGTAGTATCAGGCACGATTGCTTTTATAGCGATTAAAACAGGACTTGTTCAGGCTCCTTATATTCTTGCTCCATGGACACTTCCTGTTTTTCTGGGAGCTCTTTTCTCTACAGGATTTGACTGGAGAGCTGTAATACTGGTAATGGTAAATATGTGTGTAGTCGGGCTTATATATTATCCTTTTTTCAAAATTATGGAAAATAAAGCTTTAGAGAATGAGAAAGCAGGGGAAGGGAAATCGTGATGCGTGATGCGTAATGCGTAATCCGTGACTGGTATAAATGCCTGATTATAATTTTTCTGCAATTCGGAGGTTTACATTATGGATATAAACGAAGAACAGCAAATATTTCAGATAATACTTCACAGTGGTAATTCCCGGGCAGAAAGTTACACTGCCCTCAGGGAAGGAAGAAAGGGAAATCTGACTGATGCCGGAATGGCTATGGAAAAATCCCGGGACGAACTGGATAAAGCACACAGGATACACAGAGAGATTTTAAGTGATCCCGATAAAGTGACTTCATGTCCGTCTCTTCTTATGGTTCATGCCCAGGATCATCTTATGACGGCTATGGCTGAACAGACTCTTATAACAGAGATGAATGAACAACTTGAATTAATCAGGAAAATGTCTGAAAGGATTAAAGTGCTGGAAGATTCTGTAAATGGTGAGTCGTGAGTCGTGAGTCGTGAAAAGTGAAAAGTGAAAAGTGACCGGTAGGGGCGAACTGTCGCCATGTGACCTGAAAAGAGTGAGTAGGGGCGTTTAATAAAACGCCCTGAGATGTAATACACCTCACACCTCACGATTTAGATAAGGAAGTTTTACTATGTCAAAAAAATTGAAAATAGCGGTAATAGGTGCCGGTAGCACCTACACTCCTGAACTTGTAGACAGTTTTATAAAAAATTACAGTGATGTTTCTCTTGAGGAATTATATCTTATGGATATAGACCCTGATAAATTGTCTGTTATAGAGAAGCTTGTCAGCAGGATGGTTAATGCCGGTAATGTTCCTGTCAGGATAAAATCCGGAACAGAACTCCCTGAAGCTCTTAAAGGAGCTGATTTTGTAATACTGCAGATAAGAGTTGAAGGGCTTAATGCCAGGTACAGGGATGAAGCCATTCCTCTTGAATTCGGATGTATCGGTCAGGAAACTACGGGAGCAGGAGGATTTGCCTGTGCCATGAGAACTATACCTGCCATACTTTATATATGTAAAAGTGCCGAACAATACTGTCCCGGAGCATGGATTATAAATTTTACCAATCCTTCCGGCATCATTACGGAAGCTATAAGTAAACATACTTCAATGAAAGTAATAGGACTCTGTAATGTTCCCATGTTTATAAAAAGGAAAATAGCAGAAGCTTTTAATGTGCCGGATGAAGAGATAGATTTTGATTATGTGGGTCTTAACCATCTTTCGTGGTTTACAGATATAAGGATATCCGGCAAAACCGTTCTGAAAAACCTTTTAGAAGAAGGGATAAAGATAAAACTTGCCAATATGTCTGATTTCCCGGTTGATGATTACCTTGTAAAAACAACAGGTTTTTTTCCGTCACCTTATCTGAAATATTATTATCATCATGATAGTATATTAAAGGAACAGCTAAAGGATGACATAACAAGAGCTGAGAAGGTTATGGAAATAGAGAAAAAACTTCTTGAACTTTATAAGGATCCGTCCCTTACGGAAAAACCGAAAGAACTGGAAGAAAGAGGAGGTGCATGTTATTCCAGAGCTGCTTTCTCAATAATATCTTCAATATTAAATAATAAAGGGGAGAAACATGTAATAAATATACCCAATGCCGGTATATATATAGATTTACCTTCAGATGCCATTATAGAAACACCTGTAAAATTATACTCTTCCGGCTATAAATTATTGTCAGAGGGAAATATGTTACCTCTTCCTTTAAGAGGTCTTATAGAGAGTGTAAAATCCTATGAAAGCCTTACAGTGGAGGCATCGATAAAATCATCATATAAACATGCTTTAATGGCTTTAATGGTTCATCCACTTACAGGTCAATATGAGAAAGCAAGGCCTCTCCTTGATGCTATATTGAAAAAAAATAATATACCTTTACAGTGAGCAGTGACCAGTGAGCAGTGACCAGTGGAGCTTGTTTGTATTTTACAGTATGGTCTTTTACATTAAACTATAAATTTATGATAACTGGTAACTGATAACTGGTAACTGATAACTGCTCACTGATAACTGGTCACTGGTCACTGCTCACTGCTCACTGGTCACTGAAAAAAAGGAGGTTATTTATATGAGACAGGAACAAAAAGATGAGAAAGAGAAAACAATAAAGGAAGAAAATAAAGAAAAAGAGAAGGTGGAGATTAAACCGGATAAACCACCTGTAAAACTGGATTTAATAGGTTTTGGCAGTTTTGATGTGCCGTTATAAGATTTTAATAAATTACTTGCACCTGTAAGAAGGAAGTTGACTTTCGATAAAGAATTCTTACAGGCGGTTACAATTAATATGAATATTAATTGTCAGATTTCTGCCTTCAGGCAGAGCATATTATAAAGAGTTAAAAAAAATTAAAGAGGTGAATGTTTTGAATAGTAGAAGGGTTGTTGTAACCGGTATTGGACCAATATGTTGCAATGGTATAGGTAAGGACGTATACTGGAATAGTTTAATCGAAGGAAAGACAGGAATTGATCGTATTTCTTCATTTGATCCTGCACCTTTTGCCAGTCAGGTCGCAGGAGAAGTGAAAAATTTTGTTGCCAGTGATTTTATAGATAGAAAAGAAGCAAAGAGAATGGATAGATTTACCCAGTTTGCCGTAGCTGCTACAAAACTGGCCATGGATGATTCAAACCTTACTATAACGGATGAAATGAGTGAAAGAGTTGGTGTTCTTGTCGGGAGTGGAATTGGCGGCCTGAGTACACTGGAACAGCAATGTGATGTTTTGAGCAAAAAAGGACCTGACAAAGTAAGTCCCTTTTTTATTCCAATGCTTATAGCCAATATGGCATCAGGCCAGATTTCTATTCAGTATAAGGCCAAAGGGCCGAATTTCTGTATAGTTACAGCCTGTGCTACAGGAGCCCATTGTATTGGAGAAAGTTATAATATAATCAGGAGAGGCCTCGCCGATGTAATGATTGCCGGCGGATCTGATGCAGCTATAACTCCTATGAGTGTAGCAGGTTTTGGCAACATGAAAGCTCTTACCAGAAGAAATGATGAACCTGCAAAAGCCTGCAGACCTTTTGATAAGGACAGGGACGGATTTATTATTGCAGAAGGTGCATGTGTATTGATACTTGAGGCTCTTGAGCTCGCCATAGCAAGAGGAGCAAAGATATACGGTGAGATTATAGGTTTTGGTATGTCAGCCGATGCCTATCATATTACTGCTCCTGATCCGGAAGGTGACGGTGCCCAGAGAACTATGGCCGGTGCTATAAAGGATGCAGGCCTCTCACCGGAAAAGATTGATTATATAAACGCTCATGGAACTTCCACTCCTTTTAATGATCGTATAGAAACCTATGCCATAAAGAAAGTTTTCGGAGAACATGCCGGTAAACTTGCTATAAGTTCAAATAAATCAATGATAGGCCATACACTCGGAGCAGCAGGTGCGCTGGAATTTGCCTCTACGTTACTTACTGTTCAGAATGACATAATACCTCCTACTATAAATTATGAAGTCTCTGATCCTGATTGCGATCTGGATTATGTACCGAATAAAGCAAGAAAGGCAACAGTAAATATTGCCCTGTCCAATTCTTTTGGTTTTGGAGGAACTAATGCTGTACTTGTAGCCCGTAAGTATAATGAAAAAGCGTGACAGGAAAATTGAGAAGCTTGAGAATAAAATCTGCTATAAGTTTAAAGACAGATCTATTCTGGAAACAGCTTTAACCCATGAATCTTTTGTTCATGAAATGCGAGGAAAAGACGAGAATGGAAATAAACCGGGTCATTATGAGCAGCTTGAATTTTTAGGAGATTCAGTCCTTGGACTTGCTATATGTCATATTCTCTTAAAAAAATTCCCTGACAAAAGGGAAGGATGGCTTGCAAAAACAAAAGCTCTTGTGGTAAGCAAAGATGTGCTGGAGAAAAAAGCTATAGAAATAAAACTCGGTTCTTTTCTTAATCTCGGCAGAGGCGAATTAAAGAGTGGAGGTAAAAAGAGACCATCCATTCTCGTTGATTCTTTTGAAGCTCTTATAGGTGCTCTGTTTTTAGACGGAGGTTACGAAGTTTGCAGAGATTTTATAGAAAAACAATTTTCTGAAGAAGTTGACCTGGTTATGAAAGAAGAACTCGTAGACTATAAAACCCTTCTTCAGGAAATAAGCCAGAGCCGCTATCATTGTCTCCCTTTTTATAGAGTAACAGAGGAACTGGGGCCTGAACATGAGAAAACCTTTCATATAACTGTTTATGTGAATAATAATCTTATGGGTAATGGTTTCGGTAAAACTAAAAAAGAAGCGGGACAACTGGCGGCTCAGGAAGCAATTAAGAAACTTAAGGCTATATGCGAAGGAAATGATTAAGAGGATATTTTTTCTGGTATGTTGCTTTTTATTCATAAGTTCTATTCTGCCATGCCATGGTCAGACTAAAAAGTTCTCCCCTGTTAAAGGTAAACAAATTGTCCGCAGTGAACATAATCTGAAAGATACAAAAAAGGCTCAGAAAAATAACTCTGAAGAAGAAAAAGATACTAATGTATTTATTCCTTCGAAGCCTTTTTTTGATCTTATAATTGTTGGCCTTGCAGAGGGAAGTGTCACAGGGTTTTCAAAAACAGGAACTATGGCGGAAGAACATGGATTTAAGGACGGACTTGACAGCAGGGGAAGAGTATCACTCTATGTAAGAGGAAAAGTTGCAGGAAAATATGGAATAACAGTGAATTATGATTCGGAAGATGATGGTGACAGACTCTTCGATAATCTCGATCCTGATAAAATCTATCCACTGTACGGAGACGGAAGTAATTACTACAGAGACGGTCAGTCGAAAAATAAAGTTTATGCCAGAGTGGATATAGATAAATCATACCTGGTATACGGAAATTTCTCCACAGGTTTTACAAACACAGAGTTTTCTTCTTACAACAGAACTGTTCCCGGTGTGAAAGGTCATTACGAAAATTCCTCTATGAAACTTACCCTTCTTGGTTCTACTGCCAATCAGACTGCCATAGAAGATGAAATAAAAGGTAACGGCCTTTCAGGTGTTTTTTCTCTCTCAGGCAAGGACATTCTTGAGGGAAGCGAACGTATAAGGATAGAAACCAGAGATAGAGATATTCCCGATTTGATAATAAATTCTCAGGTGAAAATGAGAAACAGAGATTATACAATAGATTATGACAGGAGGACAATCATATTTAAAGAACCTGTTCCGTCTGTAGATGAAGCAGGTAATCCTGTTTATGTCATAGCAGGTTATGAATGTAATGGCAGGGAAGATGTGACAAAACTCGGACTCAGAGGTGATATAAATTTTACTCCTTCTTTATCGGGAGGTTTTACTTATATAAATGAAAATTCCAGAGACAATTTCGAGGTTATGGGATTTCACAGTAATTTTAAAGTAAAAGACAGGCTTAATATTTACGGAGAATATGCGAGAAGTCGCTCCATGTCAGTTTATGGAGCGGCAGGAAAGCTTGAATTGAGTGCAAATATATCGCCGAAGTTCGGATTGAACTGCTTTTACAGAAAGGTAGAGAAGAATTTTCTTAATCCTTACTCCAGAACCATACCGGGCAGTACCCAGTTTGGAGTGGAAAGTTCTATTAATATTGCAGATGATAATTTGATAACATTAAGTTATGTTAAAGGAGAAAATGATATAAAATTTACAGATAGCCGGAGGGCTCAGATAGATTATAAGAAGAACATAGGAACAGTTCAGATAAATTCAGGATATGTCTATAAAGATTTGACCTCTTCTGTGAAAAAAAAAACATCCCATATATTAAACTTCGGAATAAAGAAAACATTGACATCCAATCTGTCACTTTTTGCTCTGGAAGAAGTGAACTGGAATAAGGAAAATTCGGAAACTCATTTCCTTGCCGATTCTACTACGAGTCTCGGTGTAGAATATCTTTTTGAACACGGAATGACAGGATATTTGAGACAGGATTTTGTGAGAGGTGGTAGATTCGATGGTAACAATACTGTTCTGGGCTTTCGCTCTCCCATAGGACTCGGAGAGAATACGGAGTTTTACGCTCAATATGGCCTCAATGGTGCCGTAAGCGGCAGAAATAATCAGGCATCTGTGGGTCTTAACAGCAGAATAACCCTTGGAGAGGGACTGCTTATGAGATTGAATTATGAAAGACTCTTCGGAAATCAGGATCTAGAACCATCGGAAGCCATATCTGTATCTACTGAATTTCTCACGTCAGATAAAATAAAAGCAAGTGCCAGATATGAAATAAGAACCAGTGAAGTTGATAGAGAAAAATTAATAAGTGTTTACGGAGATGGTAAGATTACCGATGATTTAAGTATAATAGGTCGTTTTACCTTCAGTGACCTGGAAGAGGCAGGAGATTACAGCAGAATAGATTCTACCGTAACAGCAGGCCTTGCCTACAGACCTGTATGGAATAATAAATTAAACCTTCTCGCCAGATACGATGTAAGACGGTCCAGACTTATATCGGATAACACGGATACTCTGACATATATTGCATCTGTAGAAGGTATTTATGATATTACAGATAATATGGAAATCTATGGAAGATATGCATGGAAAAGGGAAGAAAATAAATTAGATAGCAGTTCAGATGAAATAGATTTGTTTTCTACGAGACTGACTTATAGTTTTAACGACAGGCTATCCCTCTTTGGAGAAGCAGGCCTTATTCGCTATATGGACAGGGATGAAAGACATCTGGCCTCAATGGTGGCAGTAGATTATTTACTCTGGCAGAACTGGGTCGTGGAAAGCGGATATATTTTTAAACAATTTGAAGATTTTGACGATAATAATAGTACCAGGTCACAGGGGCCTTTTTTGAGACTGGTTCTTAAGTATTAGGTTAGTGAAAAAGGAGTACCTTATATGGATGAAGAAAAGAAAATGATTTTAGTTGTAGAAGACGAAAAACCTTTAAGAATAGCTCTCTGTAACATGCTTCAGGATGAAGGTTTCTGTATCCTGGAAGCAGAAGACGGAAAAATTGCTCTTGAATTGATGAGAGATAACCGTCCCAATCTGATTATAACAGATCTTAAAATGCCGAAGGTAGACGGTATGAAATTATTGAAACGAATCAAGGAAATGGATCAGGCTCTTCCTGTAATAGTTATCACAGCCTATGGTACAAGTTCTACTGCTATAGATGCAATGAAACATGGAGCCTATGATTATATAACAAAACCTTTTGATCTGGATGAAGTATTGCTTACAGTAAAAAGGGCTCTCTCTCACGAAGCTCTTGCTATGGAAGTAAAAGCTTTGAAAGACGAACTTTCGGAAAAATACAGAATAGATAATATAATAGGCAACAGCAGCCAGATGCAGGAAATATACAAAACTATAGGCCGTATAGCAGAAAGCAAAGCAACAGTACTTATTCAGGGAGAAAGCGGTACAGGTAAAGAACTTGTAGCAAATGCCGTACATTATAACAGTTTACGAAAAAGCGGACCTTTTATAAAAATGAACTGTGCCGCTTTACCTGAAACTCTTCTTGAAAGTGAACTCTTCGGTCATGAGAAAGGTTCTTTTACAGGTGCTGTTACGGCAAGAAGAGGTAAATTTGAAGCAGCTCACGGCGGGACTATCTTCCTTGATGAAATAGGTGAGATGAGTCCTATGCTGCAGAGCAAGCTTTTACGTATTCTTCAGGACCAGACCTTTGACAGAATTGGTGGTAATCAGAGTATAACAGTTGACGTAAGAGTGATTGCGGCGACAAATAAAAATCTTGAAGAAGAGGTAAAAAAAGGAAGGTTTCGAGAAGACCTCTATTATCGTTTAAATGTAGTGTATATTCAAATACCTCCTCTCAGAAACAGGAAAGAAGATATAATACCTTTAATAGAATATTTTCTCACGAAATACAGTTCTGAAGTAAAATCAGAGACTATTGGTATTTCAAAGGCAGTTGTGGATATTCTTTTGAATTATGACTGGCCCGGAAATGTAAGAGAACTTGAAAATGTAATAGAAAGATCCATTGTTTTCTCAGGAGGTAAGACTATAGTGCCGGAACATTTACCTGTTACTCTCAGGGCTACAGGTCAGCAGATGGTTGAGAGTTGAGGGTTGAAAGATGAAAGTAATGACTTATGCAGGACAATGATAAAGCATATGACGTGAAAAATTATATAGAAAAAGTAAAAACAGATCTTATTGATAAGGAACATTTTGTTGAGCTTTATAATATAGACAGCAATGTTATTACCCTTATGAAAAAAGAAGGTCATATAATATATTTATGCTCAATTCTTAATGGCCATGACCATGGAATTACAGATACAGGGATTATTCTTGCAGGTTATGAAAAATCTCTCATAGAATTTATTCGGGAAGTAGGATTTTCCTCTAAAAAAGAGGTTATAAGAGGAAATCTTCTCCTGGTTTTCTCTGACTATGAACCACCACCGGTAAGAACAGATTTTGCCGTGAAAAATATAAAGAACAGAATCCATCTTTTACCTCTTATAGTAGTGCTGGAAAGAGGTAAAATTTTCTCTCCTGAAGACCAGTTAACATATATACCTGAATATTGTCCTGGAAGAAATTTCTTTAAAGAGAGACTTCCAAAAATTGAGATTGATGAGGAAAAGAAAGAAGAGATTACTCTTCTTATTAATAAAGAATTTAAAGAAATTGAAAAAATGGAACGATTCAGGGAAGGTATGAACAGAACCAGACCTTATGTGACATGGATTTTACTGGCTTTAAATATATTTATATGGTTTGTAATGGAAGGAGCGGGAGGCACGGAAAATGTTAATGTCCTCACGGTATTTGGCGTAAATGAAAGGATTGCCATATGGAACGGTGAATACTGGAGACTTTTTTCTTCCATGTTTATTCATATAGGACTCCTCCATCTTGCAGGTAACTGTCTTTTCCTTTATTTATGCGGTCCCCTGCTGGAATTGAGTTATGGCCATGAAAAATTTTTGATTATCTATATTTTAAGCGGTTTTCTTGGAAATATATTGAGCCTTCTCGGCATGAAATATTCGGTAACAGGTATATCGGCAGGGGCATCAGGAGCATTATTCGGCATTCTCGGAGCTTTAATATCATTTACAATAATAGAAAGAAACGTTCTTCCTCAGAAGCTCTACAGGTCTCTTATTAAGAATTTAATCCTTATTGTACTTCTTAATTTACTGGTAGGACTGGTAATTCCTAATATAGATATACTGGCTCATACAGGTGGTTTTTTATCGGGCCTCATACTCGGATACATCCTGGAAAATGAAATATATATTGATAAAAAAAAGAAGCATTTTAAAGTCATACCATTTATAGCCGGTATTATATTTGTAATCATGTCCGTGACTCTTTCTTATATGGCTATGATTGCGCCGGACAATATGTCTTATTATACAGGTAATAATTACCTGAGAGATGAGCTATATGAGGAAGCAGAAAAAGAATTCACTAAAGCCATTGCTGTCGAGCCAAACAGCTCTGAGATATATATGAAGCTTGCCATAGCATGTCTTGGACAGAATAAAATAGATATGGCTCTTCAGAAAGTGGAATATTCATTGAAGCTTGACCCTGACGGAGTACTTGCAAATTATATTGCCGGCAGTATATACCAGCAAAAGGGTGAACTGGATAAAGCATTGTTCTATTATCACAAATCCATAGAGATAGATAAAAAATTTGCTCTCGGTTATCAGGGCTCAGGAGATATATACAGACTTCAGAAAAAATGGGATCTCGCTCTGGAAAATTCAAAAAAAGCCATAGAAATGAATTCCCTTCTCCCTTCAGCATATAGTTCTCTCGGGTGGATTTATCTTTATCAGCAGAATATTGAAGAAGCGAAGAAACAATTTGACAGAGCTCTGAATATGTCGTCCCATACGGATATAAAAGCTCTTATAGGAACAGCGGGTATACGTATGTACAGAGGAGATTTTCAGGGAGCACTTGATGAAGCGGACAGAATAAAAAAACTTAAAAGTCAGTCCTATCTTGGTTATATGATAGAAAGTGATATTTACAGAACAGAGGGGGAATATGATAAATCTGTAGTTTCTGCCCAGAGCGCCGTAGAAAAAGAACCGCAAGATTATTATACACATTTTTATCTTGCCAGATCTTACCTGTCTTCCGGTAAAAATAAAGAAGCTCTTGCATCTATTCAGAAATCAATGGAACTGGATTGCAATGAACCTTCTGCATGGGAATTAATGGCTTTCCTCTATTACAGGCTTGATCTTATGAAAGAATTAACCTCTAAAGAACCGTTAAAGGATAATAAGATGTATCATCTGTTTCTGGCAAACTGTTATTATTACAGTAAAGATTTTTCCGGAGCAGAAGCAGAAGTGGACAGAGTTCTTGAACTGGACCCGGTCATAATAGAGGCCTATCTGTTAAAAACCGGCATATTTTATAACAGAGGCGATATAAATAAAGCGGAAGAAACTATTCGTAAAGCAAAAGCAATAGATCCCTATGAAGACAGAATAACCTATAGAAATGCCTTTATTTTATTGCAGTCCGGGAAAAAAGAAGAGGCTGTTAAAGAGTTTACATGCCTGAAAGATATGTCAAATTCTTTAACTTATTATGGTAAAGCCTTTATTCTCTATTTAAATAGAGATTTTGACGGAGCCAGAAAAGAAGTTAACACTGCCCTTAAAATTTATAAAGAAGATCCTGAAGGACATTTACTTCTTGCCATGATTGCAGAAGGTAAAGGTGATTTTGTGAAGGCCTGTGAAGAATATAAAGCTGTTCTTTTGTATGATCCTAATAGAATAGATGCAAAGAAAAAACTTCAGGAACTTGCTGCACGGGAGAAGTGATATGAAGCGTATAGTATTAAAAATTACTCTTCTTGTTTCAACTATGGTTTTCCTTACTTTTTTAATGACAGGCTATTTTTTCTCCAGGGCAATGGATCACCATTTAGATGAATATCTGAGCAATTCTGTGAAGTTAAACGAACCTGTTGACTGTATAAAGGAGAATCAGATAATTTTTAATCTTCTTGAAAAAGATTTTTTTTATGAAGTATATCCTGAATTTATATTGATGATTATATTTTCTACATTTATTGCTGTAATATCCAGTTACTTCATAATACTTCATGAAGTAGAACCATTGAAGAAACTCAGGGAAGGGGCAGGAGAGATCGGGGCAGGCAATCTGGATTACAGGATAGATATAAAAAGAAATGATGTCTTCGGATATATCGCAAATTCTTTTAATATGATGGCTGAATCCCTTCAGAAGAGCCGTATGTTACGAAAACAGTTTTTTGCCGATGCGGCTCATGAACTTAAAACACCTATTACTGTAATTAAAGGCAATCTGGAAGGAATGATAGACGAAATCATACCTGTTAACGAAGAAAACCTTAAATCACTACTGGAAGAAACAGAATATCTGAATAATATAATAAAAGATATAAAAGAGCTTGCCCTTGCAGACTCGGGAGAAATTACCCTTAATAAAAAGAAAATAGATATAAATAAGATTATTGAATCTTCTACAGGCATGTTAAATATGCAGAAAAAAGCAAAAGGTATAAATATAATAACTGATTTTCAAACAAAACATTCTGAAGTCTTTATAGACCCGGAAAGGTTCAATCAGGTTATATACAATCTCCTGGTGAATGCTATCAAGTATACTCCTCAGAACGGTGAGATTAAAATTAAGGCGGAAATACTATTGGAAAATAATATAGAATCTGTTAAAATTACAATACAGGATAGCGGGAAAGGTATACCTCCTGATGATTTGCCTTATATATTCGAAAGATTTTACCGTGTAGATAAATCAAGGGATAGAAAAACAGGCGGACTCGGTCTTGGCCTTGCCATAGTCCGTAAAATTATAGAACTTCATGGAGGAACTATAAAAGTAGAAAGTGTTCTCAATGAAGGTAGTACGTTTTGTATTGTAATACCTTTATAGAAGGCATATTTATATGGGAATCGTAACGCGTGACGCGTGACGGGTTTAATCCCTACTTTTTCTAACAAATTCTCATCTGAACATTATTAAAATCTTACGGGAGGTGCCAGAAAAATGGTAAATAATACTGTCCTTATTGTTGATGATGACAAAAAAATTACAGATCTTCTTAAAGCTTATTTCACAAAAGAAAATTTTACCGTATTGACGGCTTATGACGGTCAGGATGCTTTAATATCAGTAAAAGCACATAAGCCTGATATAGTAATACTTGATTTGATGTTGCCTGTTCTGGATGGTTTCGAAGTATTAAAAAGGATGAGAAAAGACACAAATATTCCTGTTATAATGCTTACTGCCAGAGATGAGGAAACAGATAAATTAATTGGTCTTGAAATAGGTGCCGATGATTATATAGCAAAACCCTTCAGCCCCAAAGAGGTAGTTGCAAGGGTTAAGGCTGTCCTGAGAAGAGTGCAGCCTGTACAGGATGTCTCCAGGGAAATCAAACTGGGAGAAATTACAGTTGATCTGAAAAAATATGAGGTGAAGAAAAAAGGCAGATCGATTGAACTTACTCCTATTGAATTCAAGATATTTGAACTTCTCTGTCAGAATCCGGGACAGGTTTACAGCCGTCTTCAAATAATAGAAAAGGTTCAGGGCTATGAATTTGACGGCTATGACAGAACTGTCGACGCTCATATAAAAAATATAAGAAAAAAAATTGAAGAGAACCCTCAGAAGCCTGAATATCTGCTAACAGTGTTTGGAGTCGGATATAAACTTGTATCGCCTGATACGGAAGGGTAATTTATCTAAAAAATTATGAAAAATTCTACAAAAAAATTTTTAACCACTTTTTATAAATTTTCCGGGAAAAGAATTTTTTTTCTTTTTTTCATAGTTTTATTTAATTCAGGCCTTGAATCCCTGTCGGTACTGTTACTTATTCCTTTTTTCCATATTACAAAAGTCATGCCTGATATGCCGGGAATTAATATTCCTCTTATGGATTATTTTCCTGATGAAAAATACGGGCTTATTATTGTTCTTTTACTTTTTCTCATAGCCTCCGTGCTTCAGGAATATATAAAGAAATATATAAGTGTTACGATTGTTTCGATAAAAGCAGGCTTTGTGAGAATGTTAAGTGATCAGCTATATGAAGCTTTCGCTATGGCAAAATGGCAGGCAATATTAAGCAGGAGAAAATCCGATATAGCAAATGCTCTTACAAATGAATTAAAATTAATAGATATAGGAACAACTACATTACTTCAGTTCTCCACATCTATTCCTCTTATACTGGTACAGTTAATCATATGTTTTTTTATCTCTCCTTACGGCACTCTCTGTGCTGTTCTTGCAGGTATAATGTTCTTTTTTTTCCTGAGGCCTGTAAATAAGAAGCTAGGAAATATTGCAGAAACATTAAATACTCTTCTTAAAGACAGTTTGTCCGATGCCAGTGAACACCTGAACGGTATAAAAGAAGTGAAGAGTTATGGAGCGGAACAGATACATATAGACAGGTTTTCCACGAAAAATCGTGAGACAGAAAAAAAATATGTTCAGTTTGTCCAGCTTTTCACCCATTCAAATTTTATCTATAATAGCGGAACTTTTTTCCTTATGGCTCTTTTTGTATTTATGTCTCTCACAGTTTTTTCAGAGAATCTCACAAAATTGATCATTTTATTTGTCATATTCCTGAGAATCTGGCCTTTATTTTCAGGTTTTCAGATGACATTGCAGTTTTTTTTAATCATGTTTCCTGCATGGGAAAGTTTTTTGCGCGTTACGGAAGAATTGAAGTCTCAACGGGAAGAATATAAGATTGAAGCCGATATAAAACCTCTCGTATTAAATAAAGGCATAGAATTAAAAGGCCTTTCTTTTTCATATGATAAAGGAGAAAAAAAAGCCCTGAACAATATCAATCTTATCATACCTGTAAATTCAAATATAGCAATTACAGGCCATTCAGGTTCCGGTAAAAGTACCCTTATAGATATCATGACAGGTCTTCTGGAACAGCAGGAAGGAGAAATTTTAATCGACGGTATTCCCCTCAGGGGAGAAAACCTTTATGCCTGGCGCAGATCAATAGGTTTTGTCCCTCAGGAAACCTTTCTATTTCATGGTACTGTAAAAGAAAATCTTTTATGGGCCAGACCTGCTGCTACAGAAGAAGAAATATGGCATGCTCTTGAACTGTCTGCCTCGGATTTTATAAAAAAGTTCCCTTCAGGGCTGGATACTTCCCTGGGAGATAGAGGAACAGGTCTTTCAGGCGGTGAAAGACAGAGGATTGCACTGGCGAGAGCAATACTCAGAAATCCTTCTCTTCTTATACTTGACGAAGCAACAAGTTCTCTTGATGTGGAAAATGAAAGTAAAATTTTCAGAGCTATAGAAGAGCTGAAGGGAAAAATTACAATGATTACGATTGCTCACCGTATATCTACTATTAGGAATGCAGATGAAATAATCTTCCTTGATTCCGGTTCTATTATTGAAAGGGGAACCTTTGATGAACTTCAAAAGAAGGGAGGGAAATTTTCCGAACTTGTAAAGGAAGATTCTTTCAGGGGAATCAGTGAGTAGTGAAGGGTGAATAGTGAGCAGCAGGGGCTAACCACTGTGCTCGCCCGGTACCGGTGAAAACACGCATTACGCATCACGCATCACGAACCACCTGTCACGCGTTACGATATTCATATAAATTATAAAGGAGATGAAACATATGTTACTTTTATTTCGTTCTTTCAGTAATACCCCTTATGTATATGATTCTAATACGAATGATATGTTTAATATAGATGAAAATGTATTTGCTAAACTTCAGGAAGTAAACGGACATGTAAGTGAATTGAAGGATGAAAAGATTAAAAAATCCTGTGAAGAAGCGGGAATCTCTGACTGTATATTACCACTTCAGGAACCGCAGGTTTTTAAAAAAGATATGGAAGAAATGAACCTCGGTTTTACAAAACTTACTCTCGGTATAACTCATAGCTGTAATCTTCGCTGCAGTTATTGTATTTATTCCGGAACATTCCAGGACGAAAGAACCCATGAAAGTAAACATATGTCTCTGGAAATGGCAGATAAAATAATAGATACCTTCTTCGTAAAGACAGACGATTCACAGAAGCAGCCACAGATGGTTATTTTTTACGGAGGAGAACCTTTTATGAATTTTCCTGTCTTAAAACATGTTGTAGAGAGGGTTAAAGACTTAAATAAGAAGACAGGGTTTTCCGTTACCACAAACGGTATGATGCTGAAAAAAGCTGACATACTGGATTTTATAGTGAAGAATAATTTTTTTATGAATATAAGTTTTGACGGCCCTGTTCAGGATCGTGTGAGAATTGATGAAAAAGGTAACGGTACTTTTAATGCCCTTATATCAATTCTTGAATTGATAAAGGAAAAATACCCTGACTATTATGAAAAAAATATTGGCTTTAATGTTACTGTAACACCTGCAACAGATCTGCCTGAAACTGTTACCTTTTTTCACAGTAATCCCTTATTTAAAAATAAGAATTTAAATATTATAAGGCACTATGATCCGGATAATGCGTTCTGCAGAAAATATGACCTTATGGAAAATCAGGAGTTATTGAAAGGAGATTTTGAGAAACTCAGGAAGGAATATCCTGAAATCTATAAAGAAAATCCTTCTTTTCATAATGGATGTTATCTTTCATCAATGGTGCAGGTAAACCAGAGAGCTATGGGAAACAGAGGATTTTTACCACTTAATTCCTGCTGTTATCCGGGATTGAACACAGTCTTTGTAGATATTAACGGTAATTGTTTTGCCTGTGAAAGAACAGAACATGCCCCTGTAGGCCATATAGATAAAAAACCTGTCGATGATGAAATAGTAGAGAAATACGTAAAAAAATATTATGATATTGCCAGTAAACACTGTCCCCGGTGCTGGGCATCACATCTATGTTCCAAGTGTTATTCCCATGTAAAGAGAGGGGAAGTAACAGAAAAGAATTTTCTTGAATACTGTGATTCTTTCAGAAAGTCCGTCCAGTCATCTCTTGAGCTTTTTGCCACTATTAAAGAAAAAGACGAGACAGCTTTTGATGATGTGAAGGTTATAACTTCTATTAATGATTAATCAGTGAGTAGTGAATAGTGAGTGGTGAGCAGGGTTTTAACTCACTGCTCACTTATAACGGAGGAAAAAAATGACAGATGAATTAAATACTGCAATTGAAGAGTTCTGCTGTTCAGTTGAACATTTTATTGACATAGTTTATCCGGGCGACCCGAAATTTATACGTCATGACGGACGGCTTGTCCTTGAGGATAAACCTGTTCCATGTATTAAAAAAGATGCTAAAAAAATGGCATTTTACGAACAATTACATGCTCTTATTTCAGATGATGAAGACTTCAGATTTGCCCATAAAAAAGCCGGTTCGTGGGGAAAACCTGACGGAATTATTGAAGAAATGGTTAAAAGAGCTTTTAATAACGGAAAAGTTGATCCATCTCTTGCCATAACTTATATTCAGAATTTCGGCAAAACCCTTTCCATGAAATATTTAGATTATACAATTTTTAGACGTATTCTGGGAATTGAAATGACATGTGACAGAATTGAACTTGAGCCGGGAATAATTCTGGTCAGACTTACGGAAAAAGAACTGAATGATAGAATGCCCCATATGTCTATGATGGAAATAGGTATGCCCTATATAGATCTTACACAGCATATGGCAGAACTGAGATGCACTGTTCCGGTTAAAAATAAAAAACTCTACTGGCTCAATCCTCCGAAAGAGATAAAAGAAAACCTGTTAAATATGTGTAATACAGTCTTTTCATCTTTAATGCTTTATAAAGCAGGTATGATGGAATCAGGCCCTTATTTTTTTAAAATCAATCCCGAAGGAGGGGAAGATTTATTTGAACATATCCCTCTGACCTATCAGTTTTTTCTGCCTGTATTTCCGGGAAAAATTTTTATAAATGAAGAGGACGTGGAACCGTTAAAATCTTCCTACATGGCAGTAAAGAAAATCTGCAGTGAAACAAGTGTTCTTTATTCTGCTTTGAAACGTTTTATACTGGGCACCAACAGAGTCATTCCTGAAGATAAACTTGTAGACTATGTAGTTGCATGGGAATCACTCCTTCTTACTGTCGATGATAAACCGGTAAAAGGTGAGTTGAGTTATCGTTTCGGACTTAACGGTTCTTCCGTTCTTCACTGGACTTCGCCTGACATATCAAGAGAAGAAGCATTCGAATTTATGAGAGCTTTATATGAGTGTCGTTCTATAATTGTTCATGGAGCGGGGAACCCGAAAAATTTAGAAAAGGCTCTCGCGAAAGGACAGGCTGAAAATCTATCGTCTATGGCAAACAGGGGAGGAGAATATCTCAGAAAAGCCATTCTCTGGATGGCAGATATAGAGGAAGAAAAACGCTCTTATAAAGTAAAAGGGGGATGGGAATATCTCCTCTGGAACAATCCTTAATATATGTTTTTCTATGAAACATCAAAAAAGCTTATTTTGTATGAATTTCTTGAGATTGACAGGGTATGTTATAATATTTTAAAATAAATCGTGATAAATAAAGATTAATAACTAATGGATTCTTTATTGTTTTTTATGTATCACATTACGAAGGATAGATTTTATAATGAAAGAAAATAACACTCCATCGTCAAAGAACGTGAAAGCTTTTTTGCAACATCCTTTGAAAAATTACCCGAAAGAAATCAGAATTAATTTCATTTATATAATTGCTTTAATGGCAGGTGTAGATGGTATTATAAGCGGAGAAGAACTGGATTATCTTGCTTCTTTATGTCATTGTCTTGATATTGCTGAATCTGATAAGGATAAAATCATGGAATCTGTAAGGTGTCACCCTGAGAAATTGTCTGATTCTCTGAAGTCCTTTTCATCAGATATCAGGTTTACATTAATCTGGGGAATTATTACTATGATTTATGCCGACGGCCTTCTTGCATCAGAGGAACGGGACAGACTGAATGACATAGCACAGGAAGTTAATGTGAAACCGAAACAATTAGATTTTATTATTAATTTAATGAAAGAAAGTTTAAAAAGAGGAACTTTTTCCGGTTTAAAAGAGGAATTTCATAAGGAATTAACTGAACTTAATATACCTCCTGAATTCATATTATTCTGAATCACGGATTAATCCGTGATCGCTTCAAGGTAAAATATTTTGAGGGTTTCTGCCCTTATGGTACCTTTTCCTATTTTGACTTCAGTGGCTTTTTGATAGTGCCTTACAGACTGCTTGAAATTACCCAGATCATGATATAAGTCTCCAAGATATTTATATATACAGGCATTATCTTTGTTCAGACGAAGTGACTTTTTGTAATATTCCATAGCACGATCGTAGTGCTTATTTTTATGAAATACCATACCTGCATACATGTAAGGCAGGAATGATGCGGGTTTTATATCGATTGCTCTCTGAAACCATTCAATGGCTCTGTTCGTTTCCATTGTTTCAAAATAAAGAATACCCAGTAATGTAGAAATATGATAGTTGTTTTTGGAATATTCAAGGCTCTTAAGAGCATCTGTTATTCCTTCTTCCCATCTCGCTGTTTCATAGAAAGCACATGAACGATTATAGTAAAATTGCCACAGATCAGATTTCAGTTCCAGAGCTTTACGGTAATGGCCCAGAGCTTCTTCAATCTTATTCTGCTTTCGCAAAGAATTTCCAAGATTATTATGGGCACAAGCAAAAAAGGGATCTATCTCCAGGGCTTTAAAAAAATAAAGACATGCTATGTCAGATTGTCCTGTGGCACTGTAAACGACACCTGTATTATTCTGAAGCTTTGCACAATGGGGATTTGTTTTCAGGAGTTCTCTGTAGATAAGAAGTGACTCCTGAAATTTCTGTTCATTATATAAAATTCTTGCCCTGTCAATAAGATCTTTTATGAATATCGTAAGTCGTGATAAATGAAACGGAAATACTGATCACTTCTCACTTTTCACCTCTCACCATTTAAATAGTCCACCAAGAAAACCTTTTTTCTTTTTTTCTGCACCACTGCTGTCGTCTTTAATAAAATTCAGGTTCAGGACAGGATGGAGTGCCAGGCCCATGACACACATCAGAGATGTCTGTTTTGCCGCTATCAGCTCTCTGTCTACCTTAAGTTCTTTACTTTCAGGAAGGAAGAACCTGTCTGCCTCAATTTTTAATTGACTGTTAATGTGTTTACTCAGATTTTTCATATCAATACCACCGCCGGTAAAGATTATGGATTCGAATTTTTCCAGCCTGTATTCAGGGCCGAAATACCTTACGGCTTTCAGTATTTCAGTGGTCCAGTCTTTTATGTGGGGCATAAGAATCTGAAATAGATTTGCCTGATTTTTGCCTGCCCATATATCGGCATCACATTTTGTCTTTTTTATCTCGTCTGCCTTTTCGTAAGCAAGCCTTTCTGTTTGCATAATAGCCTGGGTAAGCTTATTTCCTCCTGAAAAGAAATTTATATTCTGGGAAAGTATGCTGTCACGGATAAGAGTCATTGAAGTCCCTTCTGCTCCGATATTTATTATGGCAATATTCTTCTTCCTTTCTTCGTCCTGTATCATCAACTCTGCCAGTCCTGCGAGAGCAAAAGACTCTATGACAACCATATCACTATTTAACCCGGCTATTTTCAATGTTTTACGGAGATTTTCAATGGCACTTTTTCTTACGGCAGTAACCCTTACCTTCATATTCCTTTCATCCCCTTCTATGGAAGGTGAAAGTACTTCGAATTCAATAGAAACATCATCCATCGGTAAAGGTATGAGTTGCCTTATATCTTTGGATAATACAGATGGAACTTTATCAGGAGATATGGCAGGTATTTTCAATGTCCTTATGGCAGTACAGTAAGAAGGAAGGGAGACTATTACATCCCGCTTCTCCTGATTATTTATAATATTCCTTATTGCTTTACCGAGAGTGGAAGGATCTGTTATTATGCCTTTTGATACGGTATTTTCCGGCGTCCTTTCGGTGATTATTGACTCCGGATATACATTGCCGTTTCCGTCAATACCCATCTGTAAAATTTTTATTTCATAATTCCCTATATCCAGACCTGTTATTTTTAAAAGCCTGTCTCTTACTACAGAAAGACCAAGGGGGGATTTTATTTTTAACATAGGAAGAAATAGAGGGGATTTTTCTTTTTTCTCAGGTTCGGTTTTTGAACTTTTCCCAAGTATATCTCTTAATTTATCCGCTCTTACAGAAGATTTCTCATCGAATTTAATAATATTTTCCTTCACTGCCGATGGGAAAGCACCTCTGGGAGTGACAGGTTTTTCTTTTACTTTCAAAAGGGCTTCTTTGAATTTTTTACCTGAAATATACCTGCTTTCTACTTCCAGATCCATGGCAGTAGAAATTACCTCCTGAAGGCCCGGTGAGAGATCGTCTCTGAACTCATCGAGAAGTGGATAGATAAAAAGATTTCCCGTTCCATCATCATCTTTATCTGTAGGGTCATAGCCTGTGAGAAGTCTGTGCAGTGTTGCTCCAAGGGCAAAAAGATCACTCTGGGGATAGGCTTTCCCAAGATATTGTTCGGGAGCGGCATAACCGGGAGTACCTACAAGGGTACCTGTTTTTTTCTTGTTGAAAATACGGGCAATACCAAAATCCAGGAGTTTTATTGTACCATCATTCTGCTCCATAATATTGGCAGTTTTTATATCTCTGTGAACAATCATGGGATCTCTCGAGTGCAGATAGTCGAGAACATCACATAGCTGAATACCCCAGTTAATAACAGTTTCTTCATCGAGAAGACAATCATCTTCCAGAGCTGATTCAATAATGTCTTCCAGTGAGTCCCCTTCCACATAGTCCATAACAAGAAAATATCTTCCTTCTTCAATAAAGTGGTTCTGGACAACAGGAAGATTTGTATGTCTGAGCCTGGCAAGCATAACTGCTTCATCTTTAAATTTTTGAATGGCGTACTGACGCTCTTCTGCATCTTTGAAATCATCAGTCATAACCTTGATAACACAGGGAGTATTGTCAAGGTTCAGGTCTTCTGCAAGATACACGGAAGCCATGCCACCTTCACCAAGAGGCTGAACTACTTCATATCTTCCATGATGAAGTGTTTCCCCTTCTTCCAGAACCCAGGGATTGACATTATGTCCGCAGAACTGACAGAAAGTAGCTTCGTCATTTACTTCTTTTCCGCAATAATCGCATGTTGCCACAGTATATATTGAAATCCTCCTGTTTTTACAACTTCTTCACTTTCATTTAATATTTATATGAAAACTATTATCCCTATATTTTTGAATATTTTCTTATTATTATTCCCATAAAAAATAATTTCTGACTGAACATATTTATTTTAAATTATAAGGTTTCCTTTTATAAAATACTGTTATAGGACTTACTTTTTTATAGGATTTATTTGCTTTAACTTCATAATAGATATCTAAAAAGTAATACTCTTTTAGCTGATATTATAGGTAAATTTTTATTCTAAATCAAGGTTTTTATTAAAGTATATGAAAATTTTTACTGAAAAAATTTACTCTAAATAAACATGATAATTTTTTAATATTTATTTGATAATTTCGATCTATCTTGACAAATATTATAGTAAATGAGATAATGAATTATATAATATATAAATGGAAATTTACATGATTTATATGTAAATTTCCGTATCTTACTAAAGGATAAAAGTTTAGCTTTACAGTAAACTTAAATCTTTGTCAGGAGGTAGACAATTATGATGGTAAAGAAAAGTATAATGGTTTTTACTCTTTTATTTATAGTGATAAATTTTTTACCTGCCTATGGTGAAACAGACTGGGAATGGAATAAAATAGGATTGAATTTATGTAAAGAAGGAAGATTTACCGAGGCTCTTTACTGTTATAACAGGGCAATAAGACTTAATCCGGCATATGAAGATGCATGGCTTAATAAAGGTGATGTTCTGGTGAGTTCAGGCGTTTATTCGAAAGCTCTTTCTGCTTATGATGGCGTTTTAAAGATTAACCCGTTATCTACTACTGCATTGAATAAAAAGGGAGAAGTTTTTGTCAGACTTGGGCAATATGATGATGCTGTCAAATGTTATGATAAATCTCTGGAGATTGATTATAATAATCCTGCAATCTGGTGCAATAAAGGTAATCTTTTATATATTTTAAAACGTTATAAAAGGGCTATTGAATGTTATGATAAAGCCCTGGAGATTGATGCTTATTTTGCTAAAGCATGGTATAACATGGGAAATGCTTTTTATTGTCTTGGTGACTATGAAAAAGCAATTCATTGCTATGATAGTCTCCTTACTATAGAGCCAACCAATACATATGGAGCCTATTACAGAGACAGTGCATTGAAAAACCTGAGGAAAAAATCCTATGCCTCTGTAGAAGAATAATAAGGGCGTAACGTGTAACGCGTGACGCGTTACGGGTGGCAAAACGACTGCGTAATGCGTAAAGCGTGATGCGTGATGCGAAGGAGTAATAACCTGTTACGCATTACGCATTACGCATTACGCATTACGATTTATTTACATTATAATAAATATGTAATCAGATACGCAATATCTTTTATTTAGATCAGGGACAGGTGAAAATCTGCCCTGAATTTTTTTATATGGAAATTTTCTCAATATAATTGCTTTATCTATCATCTTTCTGATAAAATATGTAGGAGTGAAGCTCTGTGTTCACCCGGTGATTTACGCATCACGCATCACGCGTCACGCGTCACGCGTTACGAATAAAGGTAAATTTATGAAAAAAATACGAATAGGCATAGATGTAGGCGGAACCTTTACCCATGCCGTTGCTCTTGATGATGAAACTTATGAACTCATCGGTAAGATAAAAGTTCCTACAACCCATACTTCGGATAAAGGCGTTGCGGAAGGTATTGTAACATCTTTAAAAAAACTTCTGGAAGCCTATAGGATTGAACCGCAGATGGTGAGCTTTATAGCTCATAGCACCACCCAGGCAACAAATGCTCTTCTTGAAGGGGATGTATCACCTGTAGGCATAATAGGTATGGCAAAAGGATTGGATAGAGTTAAGGCCAGACAGGAAACAGATGTAGGACTCATAGAGATAGCAGACGGAAAGTATCTGGACAGTCTATCTTATTTTCTGGATACGACGTCAGGTCTTGAAGAAGATATAGTTGAACAGATACTCATGAGCTTTCAGCGTCAGGGTATAAATGTAGTTGTTGCTTCAGAAGCTTTTTCCGTAGATAATCCGGAAAATGAAATAAAGGTTATTGATATTGCAAGAAAAAAAGGCTTTCTTGCTACTGCCACACACGAACTATCCCGGCTTTACGGACTTAAAATCAGAACCAGGACTGCTGTGATTAATGCCAGTATATTAAAAAAAATGATTGACACGATAATTATGACAGAAGAAAGTGTCCATGATGCAGGAATTACCGTTCCTCTTATGATTATGAGAAGTGACGGAGGAGTAATGTCGGCTGAGGAAGTTAAAAAGAGACCTGTAGTTACAATACTTTCAGGCCCTGCTGCAGGTGTGGCTGCTGCTCTTATGTATGAAAGAATTACTGATGGTATCTTTTTAGATGTAGGTGGTACAAGCACAGACATAAGTGTAATAAAACAGGGAGAAGCCAGAATACAGACGGCAGAACTGGGAGGGCATAAACTTTATTTGAAAACACTTGATATTTCTACTCTTGGAATAGCAGGTGGTTCAATAGTGAGAAAGTCCGGCAAAAAAATTACAGATGTCGGCCCCAGGAGTGCTCATATAGCAGGACTTCCTTACTGTGCTTTCCGAAAAGATAGTTTACCGCTCGATAATATTACCGTGATAAAACCTCTTACAAATGATCCGGAAGATTATGTGGTAGTTGTGTCGGATAAAAAGAAATTTGCCCTTACCCCGACCTGTGCGTCAAATATACTCGGCCTTGTGCCGGAAGGAGACCCTGCAGAAGGAAACAGAAAAGATCTTGAAAAAATCTTTGAGTTCCTTTCAAAAGAGCTTAACTGTGACAGTAAGAAAATAGCCCGGAATATAATGGATATTGCTTCGGCAAAGGTTATAGATAAAATAAGAGAACTTATAAAGATAAATAAAATACCGGAAAAATTTGTAACCCTTATAGGTGGAGGCGGAGGAGCATCGGCTCTTGTTCCATATGTGGCAAAAAAAATGGGCCTTAAATGGAGAATAGCTAAAAATAATGATGTTATTTCCGCTATAGGAGTGGCTCTTGCCATGGTCAGAGAAGTGATTGAAAAAAGTTCGGTAGATCCTTCTGAAGAAGATATAATAAAATTGAGAAGAGAAGCAGTGGAGAGAGCAATATCTTCAGGTGCGGCGGAAGGGACAATAGATGTTCAGATAGAAGTAGATAAACAGAGAAATATTATAAGAGCCATTGCATGGGGAAGTACGGAATTGAAAGAAAAAGACAGAAATATGCCTGAATTACCTGAAGATAAGCTGAGGGAACAGGCATCCCTTTCTATGGAAGTAGCAAAAGACACCATTAAACTCCTGGGTAATACAGTATGTCTGAATGTGTTCGGATGTGAACAGGAGGACAGAAGTTTTTCAGGTATCTTTAAAAACAGAAGAACTGAATTAAGGATTATAGATAAGTATGGTGTTGTAAGACTGCAACTTTTGAACGGATATTCTGTCCAGACCAGTGTAAAAGATACCCTGGAAGAACTGAAAAAATCTATTGTTAAATATATGAATTATGGCGATGGAGGAGCTATCATGCCGCCTCTTTATATTCTTTTTAAAAGTCGTATCATTAATCTCTCCAGTCTTCAGTCTCCTGAGCAGATACTGGCACTCGTGCGTATGGAGCTTGAAGGTAAAGAGATGGAAGAAAAAGTTGTTATAGTGGGGGAAAAAATATGAAAAAAATAATAGGATATATTCCTTTGGACGACAGACCATGTAATTATGTATGGCCTCAGAAAATATTAAAAAATACGGAATTTGAACTTCTTTTGCCTCCCAGAGATATAATGGGAAGGTTCAATATGCCTGCAGATAGAGAAAAAGTATGTATCTGGCTCAGAGAACATGTAAAGTCAATGGATGCTCTTGTAATATCACTCGATTTGCTTGCTCATGGAGGACTTGTAGCTTCAAGGCGCCTTGTAGAAACTATTGCTGAAATCAGAGATAGGATAAAAATTTTAGAGGAATTAAAAAAATTGAATCCTTCTCTTGTTATATACGGATTTTCCATACTTATGCGTATATCAATAACAGTTGATTCTCCCGAAAGTGAGAGGAACTGGAAGAACTTATATGAATATTCCAAAGTTTATTACAGGATTCATCAATTGAAACAGGTTGAATTAACGGATAGATTAAAACAACTTCAGTCAGATATTCCTTCTGATATTCTTAACCATTATCTCAAAACAAGAGAAAGAAATTTTACTTTGAATAAAGAATTTCTGGATTTGCTTGAGAATAAATATATTGATTTCATTGCTTATGCCCAGGAAGATGCTGCAGAATACGGTTTCCACAGGGAAGAACAGGCAGAACTCCGTAAACTGGTAAGGAAGAGGGAACTCCTTGATAAGGTTGAACTGGTTACGGGAGCAGATGAAATAGGCACACTTCTCCTGGCCAGATATATAAATATATCTACAGGATATACTCCCAGGATATTTCTTGATTATACCTATGATAAAGGCAAATTCTTTATAGCACCTTATGAAGATTGCTGTCTTAATATAAGTGTGGAGGAACATATAAGACTTCTTAAAGGGATTCAGGGAGCAGAAGCAGATAATTCCGACATAGTCTTACTGTGCCATAACAGTGAAGAAAAAGCACTTGATCTGTTTACATCCTATCCTGATGAATTTAAAGATACAGGCGGAAAAATTTTCCTGAAGATGTTCAGGAAATATTTAAAGATGGGAAAAGCTATTGCAATAGCAGATGTCTTTTATACCAATGGAGGAGACCCTGCTCTTATATCCCTCCTTATCGGCAAGAAATATTTGAAGCATATATCTTCCTATGCAGGTCTTAATACTACAAGTAATACTATAGGTCTGACTCTTGCACAGGTCAGTATGGTTATGGCCACTAAACTGAGAGAAAGTCAGATAATAGAACTTTTAATAGAGAGGATTCTCGATGATTGTTATTATCAGACTATAGTGCGCAGAAAGATAAATAATAGAATCGTATCAAACGGTTTCAGCCCTGTAAAGTTATCAGAAAAAGGAAGAATTTATGAAGGAGAGATAAAGAATATGTTGATGACATATCTTAAAACCATGATTGAAAAAGAAAAACTTTCTCTGAAATCTTTCAGTGCTTTTATGCCCTGGGACAGGACTTTTGAAGTAGAAATTGATATGGAACTGGAATGAATGTTTTTTTGATGAGGGTGTCGGGTGATGGGTTAAGAAGAACTAAAACCCGAAACCCGGAACTCACCATTGACTATTCACTGAATCTTTGCAAGAATAGTTCCCCTTGCCACACAGGTAAGGCTATCATCGGGAATATAGAAATGTACGCCCATTTCCCTTGTAAATCTCTCTTCAAGACCTTTCAGTAATGCTCCTCCTCCTGCAAGTACTATTCCGTTGTCGATTATATCTGCTATAAGTTCAGGAGGAGTTTTTTCAAATACTTTTTTTATACATTCTTTTATGGCTTTTAAAGATTCTTCTATCGGTTCTCTGAGTTCATCGTCTGAAAGGGTTATGGATTTCGGTATGCTGTCTATTATATCCCTGCCTTTTACTTCCATACTCATAGGGTTATCTGACTGTATGGCAGAACCTATCCTGATTTTAATATCTTCTGCAGTCTGCT
>DAIOEN010000052.1:34491-37594 GCA_036746235.1 Vulcanimicrobiota bacterium
TTATCTGACTGTATGGCAGAACCTATCCTGATTTTAATATCTTCTGCAGTCTGCTGTCCTATAATAAGATTATAAACCTTTCTTACATATCTGATTATTGAATCATCCATTTTTCTGCCCCCTGTTTTTATGGAAGAACTGCATACTATACCGCCCAGGGATATAACTGCAATATCAGTGCTGCCTGCCCCTATGTCTATAACCATAGTGCCTACAGGTTTATCTACAGGAAGATCTGCTCCCAGTGCTATTGCCATAGGAGATGGTATAAGATGGGTACTCTGTGCTCCTGCAGAAATACTGGCCTCCTTGAGTGCCCTTTCTTCTATACTGGTAAGCTTCACAGGAACACTCATTACTACAGAAGGTTTTGCCAGTTTGATTTTACCGCAGACTCTGTTTAAGAAATGTTTTAATAAAAGTTCTGTAGCCTGATAATCTGCTATTACTCCATTCTGTAAAGGATATATGGCTTTTATCTCAGGGTTTGTTTTACCGAGCATTTCTCTGGCACTTTCACCTATATACATTATTTTGCTGTTTTTTTTATTTATTGCCATAACTGCAGGCTCACGAAGAATGACACCGCGCTTTTCTATTGCAACAGTTATATTTGCAGTACCAAGATCAATACCTACTCTCATAGTTTCTTTTTACCTATAACCCGGAATTGCCACGATTTTTCAAAATTATTGCCGGATTTGTCCATTCCTTTGATTTTAATATTATTTTCTCCTATATTAAGAGGATCTGATAATTTATAAACTATCATAGTAGAAGTAATAATAATATCTCCTGTTACATTTCTGTCACAGAAATAAAATGAAAGAGAATTACCATTAATAATACTTCCATGCTTTAAATCAAACATTATGTAAATCAGTGATATATCATTGTATACAACTTCATTTTCATCGGGGAAAACCTTTTTTATTACAGGGCCCATGGTGTTTATATAAACAGGGTGGTCTGAATTTACTGTAACTGTATTTCCCCTGCTATCAGTATATTTTATAGATAAATCTCCTCCTGTTAAAATATCTCCTTTTTTTACTCTGTACGTACCTTCATAGAGACCTGAATATTTTTCTGTCATCATAGAAGTCAGAAATATCTTATTATCTGCCTTGTCTTTAATGGTCATAATGACATGGCCCAGTGTGGGGCCTTTCAGCTTTACAGTAAATATTTCTCCTGCAGCCAGAGGATTTGAAGCATTATGGCTGAGTGTAAAATTCCTGGATAAATTTTCTTTATATCCTATATCGATTCTGTTATTTTTTTTATCCCATTTTATATCTGCTTCCAGAGTTTCATCCAGAAGCCTGAGTGGTATGAAAATTTCTTTTTTTATGCGAATTACCGGCGTATCAAGAGTTACCCATCTGTCATTTACCTTTGCCTGTTTAAAACCTACTCTGATTTTAATTTCTTTATCTTCTGTTGAAATTATAATATTCTGTGATGCGCTATCCCATTTAACATCTGCTCCTATATAGGTGAAAATATCTTTTAAAGGTGCAAAAAAACTTTCGTTTTTTTTCATTACTGTCAGTGGGATTTGCTCTCCATTAAGATAAACATCCAGATTTTTTCCATAACTTTCTTTATATAAGATTAACAGTAATATGAAAAATAAAATTGAGATATTTTTTTTCATTTCATTACCTCTATTAATTCAGAGATATAGGAATTATTAATACCATATCTTCAGAAGACAGGTTTTTAAAAGGACAACATGGTAAGGATGATGCAAGGGAAGTTTCGTTTTCTTCATCTTTGTTGCAGATACAATAACCTTTTAATGGACAATAATTACAGTCCTGTTCATCCATATTATAACCACCTTTGAAATCATTTAGTGAGTGGTGAGTAGTGAGTAGTGAGCAGTGATCAGTGCATTATTCTTTTCACTTTTCACTTTTCACTTTTACTAATTCTAATAATTTATGAAATACACTATATTTATCTATTCTGATTATTATAATTAAGTCCTTCTTGAATTTAATAATGGTTTAAAAAAGTTTTGTCATTTCCCATCGTGTTACTCACTGAAATCTAAAAAATCCCGGTCTTTTTTCACGAGTAAAAAGGAATTTTTTGATAAATGCAGAAATTCTAAATATGAGAATAAGTGCTTTTTATGTGTAAGGAGTGAAGAATTTACATGGAAGTTCCTGCTGGCAATCCTTTAATAGAAAATGTTGAAATGAAATATGAAGATATCGATATAATGCACAGAAATCTTCAGGAAGGTAGTTTTACCGGTTTTATAAAATTAAGCGGAAATACCGGTGATGGCTATATATTTATGCTTCATGGCGGTATGGTATATGCTCTGGAATATGTAAACGATACATATAATGCCACTCCTGAATGGCGTCTTAAAAGCAGGGCGAAGAATGAAAATCTTAAAGTAAGCACTTATGTTCTTTCACCTTCACTTGTTACTATTATGTCACAGTTCTTTGCCTATGAACCTGTTTCTCTTACAAAGAAAAAATTATCTACAGTATTGAAAGAACTGGAACAGGATGGTTATTGCGGATTAATTCAAATAACAAGAAGCGATATGGCCAGTTATATTTTACTGGATCAGGGGAAACCTATAACAGATAATGTACTGGAAAATTACGGTTCAATTATATGTGGAAGCAGATCCATAGAAAATCTTATGGAAGAAGAATCGAAAGAGAAGGTAAAAATAAAATTCTGGGGGCAGAGGCAGGGAGAAATAGATTTAAAGAAAAAGCAGATAGAAAGAGAACTGAGTAAGATTAAATTACTCTATGTCGTAGTAGAAAAAGGTATATTTATAGGTGATGCTCTGAAAGTGGATAATTTGCTTATGGATGAATGGTATCAGCTTGAAGAACCCGGTAAAAAGATCAATGATATTATCATTGAAAATGACAGGGGTAATCTCGTTGCCTGCAAGGTACAGACAAAAAAGAACATAGGAGCCAATAAGATTCATGTGCCGGCTAAGCTCCTTAAAAAGCTTGAAACAAATGAAAACGAAAGCCTCGTAGTTATACCGAAAGCTACATAAACAGGTAAATAGATATGTTCTGTGGAAAATGCGGTCAATTAAATTCAGATA
>DAIOEN010000053.1:0-36076 GCA_036746235.1 Vulcanimicrobiota bacterium
CAAGCATTTCTTTTACTGCACAATCTCTTTTATGAAGCCAGTCTTCTGCAAGATACACCGATCCCATGCCCCCTTTACCAAGGGTTCCCTTTATTTTATATCTTCCTTTAAGTTCATCTCCGACAGATAAAGACATAAATTCAGTGACCAGTTATCAGTGAGCAGTGCTCGGTGACCGGTCATATCTTCACTGGTCACTGGTCACTGCTCACTGATAACTGTTATTTCACATCCTTTCTTTTCTGAAAAAAACATGTGAGAACTAAAAATATTATAAACAAAAACGAAAGTACTGTAAAATGTTTTTGAAGATTTATATCAAAGGTTTCTTCCAATAGATCTTTCATATGCCTCGGGAGTATGTCATTCAGGTTTACAAGACATCCGAGCAGGCCAACCGACCACCGGCTCACTATAAAATTCGAAATAAATTTGCTCAATTTATCCATGTTTTTAAATGGTATTATGGCACCGGAAAATATAAGCTGCGGTATTAAAAGTATGGGAACAATACTTGTTGCCTTGTCTACTGTGGAAACTACGGAAGAAACGAGAAGGCCCATACCCACTCCTGTCAGAGACGTAAGAAAAATGCAACAGTACATATCCGCATAAAACATATAACTCCCGTTATCGGGAAATTTGACTCCCATTACGACTATACCGAGCAGTATGGCACATTGTATGAGACATATAAGGGATAAAATAACAAACTTGGACATCACATATGGTATGACCTGGAGGTTTATCATTCTTTCCCTTTCATAGATAACATGTTCTTTTATAATTTCCCTTGCCGCATTTGAGGTGCCGAACCAGACTGAAACACAGATTAGAAAAAATATAAGTGTAAGGGCTGCGTTCCCATCACCTATTTTGGGATCGTCATTGAATATATCCCTTTTAAATACCAGCGCCAGAAGAATTGCTATAATAGGAGCCTGAAGGAGGACTATGGCAAGGTTTCTTATATCCTTCAGCATAATCTCGTAATATCTGCTGGACAGTATAAAAAACTGCCTGATCGAAGAGGCTCCCCTGTGGGATATTTCTTTCTGAGACAGGAGCTGAGTCGTCTTTGACTGCAACATGTCAGTTTCTTCCAGTCTCCCGAGAAGGCCTTCTTTATAACAGGAAGATGATTTAAACCTGTCTGCCCATTCCTTCGGACTTCCCTGTGTTTCAATTAAATTATAGATTTCCGTGAAATCATTTACATGAAAATAAGAAAAAGCCTCCTCCGGGGAACCGAAAAATACCAGGTGGCCCCCTCTTGCAAGGAAGATAATTCTATCACAGAATTTTACATTTTTTGTAACATGTGTAACCAGTATAATGGTTCTTCCCTGATCGGCAAGTTTTCTCAACAGAGCCATCATTCTTGTTTCAGTGGCAGGATCTAACCCGGAGGTAGGCTCATCAAGGAAAAACAGATCAGGTTTCGTAAGGAGTTCCACACCTATACTAACCCTTTTCCTCTGGCCGCCGCTCAATTTTTTTATCTGAGTATATTTTCTCTCTTCCAGTTCTATTTCTTTAAGCACGAGATCTATAATATTATCTATTTCTTCTTTTTTCGTATCTTCAGGCAATCGTAAAGATGCGGCATAATATAACGCTTTATAAACATCCAGTTCTTCATGAACTATATCATCCTGGGGAACATATCCGAGACGGCTTCTGAAAAAATCCATTTTATCATAAAAATTCTCCCCGTTTATAAACACGTCTCCCTCGTCTCTGGGGTAAACTCCGCTCAGGGTTTTTAAAAGAGTAGATTTTCCCGCGCCGCTTGTGCCTACAATGGCTACAAATTCACATGGATGAATGGAAAGAGAAATATCATTCAATATAGTTTTGTTTTCCGAAACGGTTCTTGTTAAATTCCTGGCATCCAGCCTCAATCTTCCTTCCTCACAGAGATTTTTTATACATGTTCCGTCAAAAAGAAGTTTATATTTGCCTATCTGTATGACATCACCTTTCTGAAGTTCTTTTTTTTCCGTCTCTATTCCGTTTACATAGAGGCCGTTTCTGCTGTTATTATCGTGAATAAAAAAAGTGCCTTCACAAGAAGTATAAACTGTGGCATGACTCCAGGAGACCTGTACATGGTTTAAATAGATGTCACTGTCCGGGTTTCTTCCTATAGTGATTTTACCTGCAGGAGAAGGCAGGCATGAAGTAAAGGCAGAAAAAAATTCAAATTCCGTATCCCCAATAGTAATTACGTCTCCTGACTGTAATTTCTGCCTCTTTATCCTCTGTCCGTTTACGTAGGTACCGTTTGTACTGTTATTATCCTGAATAAAATAATATTCTTCCGAACATATTATCATAGCATGGATACCTGATATAAATTTATCTTTCTCTACTATCAGTTCACAGTCAGGATAACAGCCGATTTTAATAGTTTCATTGGCAAGGTCAATAACTGTTTTATCTGATTGACCTTTACGAAGTGTTAAATTGGCACTCATAATGTTATATTATAACACAAAGATTTTCTTATGTATATTTTAGCGGGAGAAACATCCAATAAGGATTGTAAATGCTCTCCCGCCATATGAAATTGCCTCTACAGGTTTTATTCCACACTGATATCTTTATGTCCTGAAGCGGTTTTTCTGTGGTTTCATCCAGAGTGATTATACGAATTGAAGCAGGGCTTCCGGAGAAAAATTCCGTCTGACCTAAAACTTTCAATGTTATATTGCCTGCCTGTGAAGAACAGGTAACAGAGGCAATAAACATAAAAATTACCACGGGGAAAATAAAAATCCGCAGAAAATTTTTCATAAAAAACTCCCTTTCTTAAAGTAAGCTAAAAAGAACCTGTGGCAATTAACTTTAAAAATTATACTTTGAATCTGTTTCCTGTAACGGCGAAATAAGATCCTCCCATATGGTGAACAGTCTGAGCCTTATCGGTAATCCAGTAATCATCGTAAAGCTCTTCTTCTGCTGCAGCATAAAGGACTTCTACTATAAAAAGTATGACTCCGTCATAAGATAATTCATCTTTTACCCTGCATTCCAGAAAGGCCGGGCATTCATCTATATGGGGGACTTTCACTTTTATGCCGGCTTTTTCCGTAAAACAGGCTTTTTCAAATTTATTCTCCTTACGGCCTGAGACCTTGCCGCACATTTTAAGAGAAGAGAGGAGGCTTTTATCGGGAATATTAATGACCATCTCCCCTGTTTCTTTTACAAGTTCTGCAGTATAATGGCCTTCCGCAATGGCTATACCTATGAGAGGAGGTTCGTCATTTACAGGAGTGAGCCATGCAATGGGTGCCACATTCTTTTTTTCTCCGTGGCCGGAAGTGACAAGCACGCAGGGTCCATGATTTATTAAATGATAATAACTTTCTAAAGAGATTTCTTTTTTCATAACATTATCACCTTTTCTTTCATGTATTTGTTTTAATATATTCTATCCTGCCTTTTACTCTTCCTTCATCTGCGAATATAGTGTAAAATGAAAAGAATTGGACATTACTCACGACTCACGACTCACAACTCACTTTTCACTCCTTTATGAATCTATATTTTAAACATAGAAAGGATTTTAAATTTACCATATAGAATTATTGAAGTTACTAGGGGGTGGCTTTATGCCCGTATTTTGTAGTAGCTGCGGCGGTCCCAATAACGATGAAGCCCGTTTCTGCAGCAGTTGTGGCAGTCAAATAACAAAGGTAAGCATTACTCTTACGAAAGAAACAGTACTTGACGGAAGATATAAAATCATTGAGTTAATAAAAGCAGGCGGTATGGGAGCTGTCTATAAAGCAGTAGATAACAGGCTTGACGAACTGTGTGCCGTCAAAGAAATGTTCAGCAATTACACAACCCAGGAAGATCAGGACTATGCGGAAAAAAGATTTTATCAGGAAGCAAAAACCCTTGCAAAACTAAGACATATTAATCTTCCCAGGGTTATAGATCATTTTAAACATCAGGGTAAATTTTATCTCGTTATGGATTTTATAGAAGGAGAAGATCTGGAAGCAATATTAAAAAGAGAAGGCAAAGGAGGACTTCCTGAAAAAAGAATCGTAGAATATTCGATACAAATTCTTGATGTCCTTACATACCTTCATAATCAGCCTTCTCCTATAGTGTACAGGGATTTAAAACCTCCGAATATTATGATTCAGCGCGGTGACGGAAAGATTATGCTCATAGATTTCGGCATAGCAAGAACTGTTCAACCCGGGTCGGTAACTAAAAAAACAAGTGTAGGCACAGAAGGTTATATTGCGCCGGAACAGTATGTAGGAAAACCTGAACCGAGAAGTGACATATACTCACTGGGTGCTACTATGCACCATCTCCTTACAGGGATGGAACCTATGATTCCCTTTCATTTTACCCCTGCAAATAAAATAAATCCTCTCATAAGTGAGAGATTAAACGACTTTGTCATGAAAGCCCTGCAGATGAAACCTGAAGATAGATTTTCTACTGCAGAGGAAATGAAAAAAATCCTCATGGAAACACAGATTCCTGCCACACAGGCAGGTTATTCTAACGGACTGCCTATCGGGGCATCTCCGAGAATAACAGTTGTAGCACAGACTGAACCTGTATACAGAACGCTCCCAAAACCTGAAGAACCTGTCTACAGAACTCTTCCGAAATCCGAAGAACCTGTCTACAGAACTCTTCCAAAACCTGAAGAACCTGTCTACAGAACTCTTCCTAAATCCGAAGAACCTGTCTATAGAACCCTTCCTCCGAAATCACAATCCGAAGAACATGCATATAGAACTCTTCCTCCAAAACCGCAGGAAGGGCCGGAAGGAATGATATTAATACCTGAAGGAGAATTTATCGTCGGAAGCGACGGAGGAGACGCATCATGCAGGCCGCAGCAGAAGGTTTATCTGCCTGCTTTTTACATAGATAAATATCCTGTTTCCCATCTCATGTACAGAAAATTTGTAAGAGAAACAAACCATAAAATACCTTTTATGGAAGAAAAAGAATTTAAAGAATACTGCTGGACCAAAGAAAAGAACTATCCTCCGGGTAAAGCCAATCAACCTGTAGTCCTTGTAAGCTGGTATGATGCCTATGCCTATGCGAAATGGGCAGGGAAAAGACTGCCGTGGGAACTGGAATGGGAAAAGGCTGCCAGGGGAACTGACGGAAGAATGTATCCCTGGGGAGACAAATGGGAAATAGGTAAGGCGAACTGCCTTACAGGAGGTATAGGCTCGACAAGTCCGAGAGAAATGTTTCCTATGGATAAAAGTATTTACGGTGTAATGGAAATGGCCGGTAATGTAAAGGAATGGACAGGCGATTATTTTTATCCCTATCCCTATAAAGGGCCTTATAAAAAAGGAAAAATGATAACAATAAGGGGAGGAAGCTGGAGTGAAAATCCGAATTTTCTGACAGTTTATCTGAGAAGCAGAAATTTACCTCATTTCAAATATAATAATCTTGGCTTTAGATGTGCTATGAATGTAAACAATGAACAGTAATTTGTACATAGTAATATAACCGGTAACTGATAACTGGTAACTGATAACTGGTCACTGGTAACTGATAACTGGTCACTGGTCACTGATAACTGGTCACTGGTCACTGATAACTGGTCACTGAAAAAAAGGAGGCAGCAAAATGTATAATATGCTTGTAATAAATCCCGGTTCTACCTCTACCAAGATATCCTATTTCATGGATGAAGAAGAAATTTTCACGGAAAATATTGTACACACGAGAGAAGAGCTGAAAGCATTTCATAAAATGTTCGATCAATTCGATTACAGATATGATCTTATAATGAAATTCATGGAAGAAAAAAATATAAGACCTGAGGAGCTTCATGCCGTAGTGGCAAGAGGGGGACTGATGAAACCGGTTCCTGCCGGAACCTATAATATAGATGGATCTATGATCGGCGATTTACGGGATAAAAGTGAAGAAAGATGGGGGTTTGAACATGCCGCAAACCTTGCTGCTCCCATAGCATATAAAATTGCCACTTCTCATGGTATACCTTCTTTTATAGTAGACCCGATAACAGTAAGTGAATTGCCGCCTGTAGCCAGAATTTCAGGAGTACCGGAAATAGAATACAGAAGCACCCTCCATGCGCTCAACCTGAGGGCAGTAGGAAGACTTGTGGCACAGGAATATTTAAAGAAGAAATTTGATGAAGTGAATATGATAGGTACCCATATGGGCGGAGGCATATCTGTGGCAGCCTTCAATCATGGCAAAGCCGTAGATGTTAACATGGGTGCTCTTGGCTATGGCCCCTTCTCTCCGCAGAGAGCGGGAACACTTGCCATTATAGATGTTATGAGACTGTGCTTTTCCGGCAAATATACTCAGAAGGATCTTATGAAAAAATTCATGAAAGAAAGTGGTCTTACAGGCTATCTCGGAACAGATGATGCTATAGAAATAGAAAAAAGAATAAGTAACGGAGACGAAAAAGCAGGGCTGGTTTATGAAGCGATGGCTTACGGGACGGCAAAAGAAATAGCTTCTATGGCAGCAGTGCTTAAAGGTTCTGTAGACGGAATTTTTATCACAGGGGGACTTGCAAATTCAAAGATGATTGTAGAAACCATAACAGACATGGTAGGGTTCATAGGTAAAGTTTTCGTATATCCCAGCCAGAATGAGATGTATGCCCTTGCCCTTGGAGCCCTGAGAGTTTTAAAAGGAGAAGAAAAAGCTTTAACATATTAGATCAGTCAGCTTTCAGCAGCCATATAATTGATGAAAGCTGATTATTGAAAAAAGGAGAATATAAATATGCTGAAGGATTTCAGAGATATAATAAATAACGTAAAAGGTAAAAGTCTTAAAACAGTTGTTGTCGTAAAAGCAGAGGATAAAGAAATATTGCTGGCTGTTACAGAAGCAAAGGAGATAGCGAAATTTATCCTCGTAGGAGACGAAAATAAAATAAAATCTATTGCCTGTGAGCATGGATATGATATTTCATCTGTGACAGTCATAAATCAAAGTGATGAAAAACAGGCACTTCTTGAAAGTTTAAAACTTGTGAGAAACGGGTCAGCCCATATAGTAATGAAAGGGAAACTGTCAACGGGAAATTTACTTAAAGGCATACTGGATAAAGAAACAGGTCTCAGAGGAGATAGAATCCTGAGTCACTGTCTTGTATGTAAAATATCAAAATATGACAGATTTATGTTTGTAACAGACAGTGGTATGAATATCAATCCTGATATAAAAATGAAGATTGATATATTAAACAATGCCATTGAACTGGCCAATAAATTTGGCATAGAAAAACCGAATGTTGCTGTTCTTTCTTTTATAGAAACAATAAATTTTGACATGGGAGAAACAATAGACGGAGCAGTGTTATCCAAAATGGCCCAGAGAGGGCAGATTAAAAACTGTGTAATAGATGGTCCTCTCGCCATGGATCTGGCATTATCTGCAGAATCTGCTGAAATAAAAGGGGTAACGTCACCTGTAGCAGGAAAAACTGACATATTTCTTGTGCCCAACATAAGTGCCGGAAATATGATGGGGAAAACTCTTATGTATACGGCAGAAGGAGATTTCGGCGGTATAATACTGGGGGCAAAGGCTCCTGTAGTAATGTTATCACGGTCTGATCCTGCATCAATAAGACTTAACTCCATAGCAATCGGTGTTATGATGTGTAAATAAAGAGGATTTTAATGGTTATTTGTTGAATTAATTAGAAGTAAGAAAATCACATAGGGGGGACAATTATGCTAGGTAACATAAAAGACATGGTGTTAGGACGCAGTCAGGGCGCCTTTTATAACCCCAATCAGTATGATCTGGATAAAGAATTTGAAAAATATCGTAATGTTGTAGAAAAAAGTACAGGTAAACTGGATACCAATGCTATATTCAGATTGGGCAGACTTTATCAGGAGCAGGATAATGTTCAACTGGCTTTTGAAAATTACGAAAAAGCTCTGAGCATAGATCCGAGTAAATCGGAAATACATTATAATCTTGGAAATCTTTATTTCAGAGAAGGGCAATTTCAGGAAGCGGAAAAATCTTTCGAAAAAGCAGTAGAATTGAATAAAAAGGATGTTTATGCCATAAATGCTCTTGGTAACACTTACTGCAGACTGGGGAAATATGAAAAATCTATCGAATATCATGAAAAAGCTTTAAAGTTCAGACCGAATGATGCATTTGCCTATAAAGGTCTTGGTACTGTTTATCTCTACAGTCAGAATTATATTAAAGCAATAGAATATTTCAAGAAAGCCCTTGAAGCGAAACCTGATTTTGCCATTGTCCATCAGATGATGGGCAGAGCCTATCATTCCCAGGGGAAAATAGATGATGCCATATCTTCATACAGAAAATCTCTATTCCTCGATCCCTCCCTTGTAGCTTCTCACGAAAGTCTCGGAGAAATCTATAAAATACAAAAAAATTATGAGGAAGCTATTAAAGAATATAAAGAGGCTATAAGTAAAGAACCTCAGAAATGTGCCTCCTCACATAGAGCTCTCGGAGAAATTTATTATATCCAGAAAAAGCTGGATGAGGCCATAGAAGAATTTAAACAGGCCATAGAACTGGATATAAAATATGCATGGGCTTACTGGAATCTCGGACTTGCTTACAGAGATAAAGGAGAAATGGAAAAAGCAGTTACAGCTTTTCAGAAAGCTGTAGCAATAGAACCGTCTTCTGCTTTATACCATAGATGTCTCGGAGAAATATACCAGTCCCAGGGGAAAGCAAAAGAAGCTATTATGGAATTCCATAAGGCTATAGAACTCGATCCTCTTTATGCGAGTGCCTATTCAAATCTTGGCGATACCTATCGCCTTATAGGAAAAATAGATGAGGCAATACTCGAATATCAGGAAGCAATAAAGATAAAACCGAATTTTGGTCTAGCTCACTGTAATCTAGGTTCCTGCCTTTATGATAGAGGTCAGATTGAGCAGGCCATAAAAGAATTCAATATAGCCATACAACTTGAGCCGAGAATGCCACAGGCATACAGTAATCTTGCCCTTGCCTATTACAGTCAGGGAGACCTTGATAAAGCAGCTGAACAATATATTAAAGCTTTAAAGATAGATCCTCATATGGATCTCGTTCACTGCAGTCTGGCTTCGGTATATCAGTCTCAGGGAAAACTTTCCGAAGCAATAGATGAATATAAAAAAGCAATAGAACTGGAACAGGATCTGGTTCTTGCTCACAGAGGACTTGCATCTGCCTATTATACAAAAGGGGAACTGAAAGATGCAGTGGAAGAATATGAAAAAGCAATAGAACTGGAAAAAGATAATTCCATAACCCGTTACAATCTCGGCCTTGTTTATTATGATCTGAAAGATTTCGAAAAAGCAAAGGCAGAATACAAACATGCTGTAGAAATAGAACCGTCTCTGTCAGCAGCTCATTTTGCACTCGGTAATATTTACATGGAACTTAATGACCTGAATAAAGCCCTTGAAAGTTACAAAAAATCTGTTGAACTGGAACCGGATAAAGCTATCAATCATTACAGTCTGGCTCTTGCCTTCGACAGACAGGGAGATATAAAATCTGCAATACATGGATATATAAAAGCCATATCTATAGATCCGGAAAACACCTATGCCATAAGAAATATGATTAAAGGTTACCTGAAATTTGGGAAACTCAGCGATTTAATAGATAAATTCCATAAAAAATCCGACACAGAACCTGATGATACCATGATATATTTCTGTCTTGGCATAGCCTATTATTATTCAGGTGATATTAATAAAGCAGAAGAATATCTTGAAAGAATGGAAAAAGAAAATTCAAAACTCCCTCTTCTGAGAGAATATATAGCAGATATTTGCTACAAAAAAGGTGATACGGAAAAAGCAGTAAAATTAATAAGAGCGTTACTGGTAGAAGAACCATATAATGCAGATCTTTATTATAAACTCGGCTATTATCTCAGAAAAATCAAAGAACCATGGCAGGTAAGAGAGCCTCTTATGAAAGTTGGCCTTCTCAAACCTCATTCTACTATTGCTTTTGTTGCTCAGGCTATTGTAAACTTTGACAGTAACAATTTGAAAGAAGCAGAAAAACTGTCAAAATTAGCCATAGAACAGGAAGCAAACTGTGCCGATGCTCATTATATACTGGGGCAGATATTTGAAAGTCAGCAAAAGAAAAAACTGGCACAGAAAGAGTTTGAAATGGCACTTTCATATGATCCGGCCCATCCTGAAGCAAAGAAAGCTCTTGAAGAACTTAAATAGTGAGTAGTGAGTAGTGAGTAGTGAGTAATAACCCTTACACACTATTCACTACCATGGGTTGGGCTTATCTTTTACTATATATCCCTCAAAAGATACATTTTTTAATCCTGCCAGTGTTCCCTCTCCATCCCTTTCTTTCCAGTAAATAGTTACAATCATATGTTTTATTTCATTTATATCGAATCCGTTACTCCATGGTGTTATTTCAACAACAGGTATAAAGACAGTTCTTTCAACGTTAACAGGTTCAAGAGGTTCAAGAATATCATTTCCAAAGCCATCTCTATTAAGATCATAATCGGGGGCACGGTGGTAGAAATCATCGCCGGAGCCATGATAAGTTCCTGAAGGCAATCCGAAATCATTGGGGTCAACAGAGTGATGAACAAACAGCCCTGTCTGGCTGTTAGGGTCCGGGTAAAAGGTGGAACCGGAAGCAGTACCGGGGTAAAAAGGTATCATACTGAAATTTCCCTCATACGCTTCAAACTGTGACTGTGCAAGGCTTGTTGCTATAGATACATTTTCTCCTTTTTTTACTGCCATTAACCCATGAGACATAACACCGGTAACGATTACTATGGCTGTGGAAAGTATAACAAAAGCTATCAATATTTCAATAAAAGACAGGCCTTTAAAAGTCAAATTTTGCTTCATATCCCTTCTCTCCTTTGTTTATTAAGATCGTGACACGTTACGCGTGACCCGTGACGCGTAAAGATATAACATAATGTGAAGCATCTTCAGAAGTAACAAATTGTTAACTGGAGCAATATAATGCGGTTGATATCGGGTCACAGTCCTCCCGTCACGCATTACCCGTTACGCGTAACGTTTCTCCTATAATCCTGTAAATCCCTCTAATCCAAGAAATCCCTGTCAACTTTTAAGTTCCTGCAATTCTTTCTTTATCTCTTCTCTTGCTTTAACATCTGATTTCTTGTTGGCAAGATCCCAGGCTCTGTAAAATGCATTTTCGGCTTTATCTCTCATATTTCTCATTTTAAAAAGTTTTCCAAGATAAATATATGCATCCAGATAATCAGGATTGATTTCTATTGCTTTTTCCAGTTCTTTCCTGCACATAAACCAGTCCTGTTCATGGAAATAAATAATACCCAGGTTTTTATGAGGTTCCGGGTAATTTTCATCGATTTCAATAGCTTTATTAAATTCTTTCTTGGCGCCTTCGTAGTTTTTTACTTTCAGATAATCTTCACCCATTTTGTTAAATATCGTAGCAAATCCCGGGTTAAGTCCTTTCATTTTTTCTATTCTATCCTGGTCTATATAAATACTTTCTTCTATTTTTAAAGCCGAATTTTTTTTCTTCACTTCAGGAATTATTAATTCAATCTCCCGGGTAGAATCCTGTTTATTCTGAGTTTCTGCAGGAATTAATTTTTCCTCTATCAGATCTTCCAGTTTTTTCTCCTTTTCATCAAATCCAAGATCTATAAATTCATACTTCGGATCAAGCTCTATAGCTTTTCTATATTCCTGGAGAGCAAGATCCAGTTTTCCCATTTTTCTGTATGTAAGTCTCAGGGCATAATGGGCTCTCGCATTGGCACTATCAAGCTCTACCGCCCTTCTGTATTCTGCTTCTGCAAGTTCCAGCTTATTTTCTTTATAATACTGGTCACCGGATTCTATATAGGCTTCTGCATCTTCTATAGAAACTATTCCATAGGAAATAGTTTTGATGTGAGACGGAACTTCATCTATAGATAAAACTATGAGATCAGGATAGGAATATTCGGCAAAACGTTTCAAATGAAGTCTTGTTTCAGGAGAAGAAACCAATACAGGCCTCATGCCGAGTTCATTAAATTTCTCTATATTCTCCGAAAGAGAAACACGTAATTTTCTCCTCAATTCCGGATCAAGCTCCAGAGTAACTCCCTGTTCTGTTCTTACAATACCTTTCAGGAATATTCTTTCCATCCTTGCATCGGCAGTCATAACTGTTATGGTATTCTGTTCGTCTTTATAATCTTTACATATATAACTGCCAAGAGAACGGCGGACATGTTCCGTTAAAAGATCCGTATCTTTTGTAAGATGGGAATAGTCTCCCAGGGTCTCCAGAATATTAATCAGGGGACGTAAAGACACTTTTTCCAGAAGTAAATTCTTTAAAATCCTTCTCAGTTCAAGAAGAGAAAATACTCCCGGTACAAGCTGTTCAATAAGAACAGGATGGCTTTCACGGAGTGTATCAAGGAGAAATTGTGTCTGTTCCAGCCCAAGGAGACGATGAACATGCTTAAAAGCTATTAAACGAAGATTATTCAGTATTATATCCATGGGAAGATATATTCTGCACCCTTCAGTTACAGCTTTATCTTTAAGCGAAGATTTAATCCATAAACCCTGATTTCCGTCCGGTTCTGTCCCTTTTATACCTTTAAAAGAAGACAGACATTCTTCCGGCCCCCATATAAATATCATATCTTTATTTATATAGCTTCCTGCAACAGACAGGTCCTCCATCTTTATATCGTAATGTTCCTTATTTTGAATGATAGAAACTGCTATAGAAGGAGGAATAAAACCAAATATGCCGGCTATATCCTGCCTGAGACGAAAAATACCATCTTCCATATCAGGTAGTAATTCTTCCATATTTGCCGGTATTTCAATATTTATAAGGGAGACAGTGTTAAAAACTATCTCTTTATTATGAAATTTTTGCCTGTTTTTCTTCACCTTTTTCCTTCTTTTTCAGTTTTTCAGAGAAAATCTGAATTTATTTTATCTGAAGTAATTCTCCACTCTTATTCAGTTATCCGGGAATCTGGTTTTCAAACTTATTGACCTGAGCATAAGCATGTTATAAACGTTTTACTCCCGCCACGCGTTACCCGTCACGAAAACATATATGTATTGTTTATGCTCACCTCAGTAATTTATTAAGCTTCTTCCTGATCTTCTTTTTCTTTCTTTTTAAGATCAGGTCTGAATTCATTACCGCATTTTATACAGAATTTGTGTTCCGGCTTTAAAATAGCAGCCTCACATTTTGGGCATTTTAAAAAAAGTTTTTCACCGCAGAGAGGACAGAAATCATATTCGTTATCAGCGGGATACCAGTGTTCTTCATTTTTAGGACATAAACAAACTGACATATTTAAAGACATCCTTTCTTTGTAATAAGTGCGAGCTTATAGCTGACAGCTATCAAGTATATCAAAGAAAAAGGAATATTGTCAAGAGAATTAAAAAAGACCTCCTCCTCCGTCTTCTTCCCCGCCTTCTTCACCGTCATCCTGCTGAAAAAACATATTTGTATTATCACTCATACCCGGTATTTCAGATATAAGATTTATATTTGAAATATGCATAAATGGTATATTTATATTATAAGGATTGGGGGCATCAGGTGCGACTGCACCTGTTACGTTATAATAACCCGGTTTAACCTTACCTTCTTCCTGTCCCAGATCAATCAGAGCAAATTGCTGATTATCCTGTGTCTGTAACATATAATAACCAATACCTCCGACAGAACCTATTGGTCTGAACATGATCATTCCCATATATTGCTTTTCCTGGTTCTGATTGTTCTGTTGAGTTGTATCCTGCTGTGCCGTGGTATTTGCGGCAGTTGCAGGTTCTATTTTAGTTATTTTAAGAGGAGTGGCCATAGCACTGCCAGCCTGTGAAGTATCGGCATAACCTTTAATACTGTATTTACCTTCTGCAATCTGTCCCGGTGCTATACCTGTAAGAGAATAATAGGTTTTAGTATTATTCGCTCCCGATACTTCAAGCAGATAGGTGGATGCACCGCCATAATTATAGAAAAAGACATTACCTGTCAGTTGTAATTCTCCGTTGGATCCTGCCTGGGAAGGTCCTAAAAGCTCCATACGGGTAACCTGAAAAGGAATAAGACCTGTATAAAGAGGATCATTTATAGAAGGTAATCCTGTTATTTTATATTTACCTTCCTTTACCTGTCCCTGCTGTTTTGGTAAATTAACAAGGTTATAATGTTTTCCTCCTGATATGAAGGCATAATATCCTCCGTTTTCGTTCACAAATTTTATCTCACCGACAAATTCCGATATGTCCTGTGAAAAGACTATGGAATGAGTCAGAGAAAAAATTAAGAGAAACAATAAAGATTTCTTTATAAACATAAGCATCAATCCTTTCCCATATATAATTTTAACACCGGAAAAGGTAAAAAACAATACTATTCTGGTCAGTTCCATAACAAATGTTTCGTGACGCGTAATGCGTAACGCGTGACGGGAGGAGTGCCTGTAATTTGTTATGAAATATACTCTAACAGTCCTGTGGCCGGAGCTGAGAATTACCATACAGTTTCTATTATTTTGATATAAAAGGATTATGTAACATGGAAGAGAATTTAATATATATCGTGACGTTGACACCCGTCACGCGTAACGCGTTACGCGTTACGATCAAAATACAGAGAGGGTTACACTATGAAAAAATTTATTCTTATTCTGTTACTGTTTCTCTTTTCCGTGCTCCCTTCAATGGCGTCACTGGAAAAAGGAGAAACTGCTCCTGACTTTAAATCTGTAGATCAAAACGGGAAAGAGGTAACACTTGAAAATTACAGCCAAACCAACCTGTTCATTTATTTCATAAAATACCTTGATGAGCCGGGTAAGAGAGAAATAATGTCTATGAACAAATTAAAATCAGACTTTCCCGGAGCTTTTTTAAATATTATTATAATTACTTCAGATGAAGAGTGCTATAATGGTTTAACTTTATATACAAAAGAACAAAATATAAATTTTCCTGTCATACTGGATAAGGATAAAACCATACATGGTCTTTATAAAATAGAAAGGCAGTTTCCTGACATGTATTTAATAGGCAAAAACAGGAAAATAATTTCCTCCAGAACAGGTTTTTTACAGCCCCTGGATAAATTCTTTACCCTCTCTATGAAAGAAATAGGACAGGATTTAAGTTATAATCCTGCGAAATCAGGTAAACCATGGCTTGGTATGCTTATTATTCAAATGCCTGACTATCTGAAAGAATTTTATGGTGTTACCAAAGGTCTTCATGTAGGAAAGGTTATACCAAACAGTCCTGCACAGGCAGCAGGGTTTCAGACTGGTGATGTGATAATAAAATTCGGTGGAGTGGAAGTGGAAGAAGAAGGTCAGGTTAAAGACATGCTGGAAAACAAACATATTGGAGATGAAATTAATATAGTATTTGTAAGAAGAAAACCTGTACCTATAATATTCAGTATCAAAAAAGAACCGTCAATGGGATGGGATATCGACACTATTCCTGACATAATGAAACCTATTTATTCATCGGAAAAAGGGCTCATAATAAAAGACATTACAGAGAACAGCGCCGCTGCAAAATCCGGTATAAAAAAATTCGATCTCATCACTTCTGCCGATAAAAAGGAAATTGAAGAAGAAGAAGATCTACAACAAATAATGAATACAGGAGGAGAAACAATCAATCTTATGGTTATACGTCTCATAAGTGAGTCTCATGAAGTCAAAGTAATCCTTGGAAGTAAATAATTATGTAGAGACAGGCCAGTAGCCTGTCTCTACGATCATCTGCTAAATATCGCTTTTCTTTACACTGTTAAGGCTTATATTCTTAAAGAGCCTTGTGGAATGTAATTTACCGCCTATATATTCTTCTCTTTTTATAATTATCAGATCTTTTTTGTCTACCCAGTATTTCACGGAAGAATATTTTACCCTTTCAAGACTCCCCAGGGTATAATCGATCTTAAATTTAACCTCTGACGGTATATCTCCGAGCTTATATTCAGGAACAGACGGTTTAACATCTTTTGCAAATTTAAACTCCAGTATATATGTGTCTCTGTTATCAATCTTATTTTTTTCCTTTATCAGAGCAGAAGTGCCATTTTTAAAAAAATAATCCAGTTGAAGTAAATCAACGGTCCAGTTCATTACCAGGAAATCTCCTGTGTTTTCTTTCTGGATGTCCCTCTGAAATTCCAGGGGGATAAACCCCAGTCCCATTATTTTAACAGTGAAATTTTTAGGATCACTGCCAGGCCTGTATATAAATTCGGCATTATTTAATACAGAAGGTGTATAGTCGGAAGATATAATCTTCATTCTTATACCATAGGGTTTACAGAATTTTACTTCATAATTGCCTCTTTTATATTCGGGTTTATCTGAAACTTTAGAGTTTTTTCCGTCACCGTATTTAGAATTATAATCACTGTAGTTTTTTTCAGTTTCTTTCTGATATTCTTTGTTAAAGGTATCGTATTCTCCCTGCTCATTCGTATAACTGTAACTATTAATGGCTTTATAGGCTTTCTGCATTTTGTTAAATAACCCGGCAGGAGATTTTACTTCTTCTGCGAAAATTTTACATGAAAGTAAAAAAATAATTAATGTGACTATTGAGAACTTTTTAGTCATAACATGTTGCTCCTTTCAATTTTTTTGATGTATTGCGGTTATAATTTACCGGCCTGACAGCATGTAATAAAGGTTTTCATCCCGTTACGCCTTACGCGTCACGAAAACATATATTTTATGCTTACGTCAGTAATATTATAGCAGATTAAGTGCCAGAACTCTATAAAGGAGAAAAAATCAAGACTATGTTCTGTGTAAACTTACCGACGAATAAAGCTTTAACAGAAGTTTACACAAATTTTCTGAAATAGACAAAACTTTTATGGAAATAAAATGCCCTCTCTGCAGGAAAAAAAATTTAATAAGCAATCATTACTGTCATAACTGTGCAGCAGATTTACATCCCGGGAAAAAACAGTTACAGCTAACATCATATAATTCACCTGATGAATTTCTCTTAACTCTTCCTAAAAGCAATTATTACATGAAAAGACTCAGGAAACAGGAATATAAGAAATTTCTATTTCTGTGCTTATCAATCATATTTTTTTTCATACTCGGAAGTACAACTGTCATACTTGTGTTATTGAAATATTTAAACATTTTCTGAACTCCCTCTGTTTCACTCACAAATTCCACATAATCTTGACTTAATGAGCTTACATGATATAATAATGAAATCTAATAAGAGGAGATAGTTTGGGAAAACAGAGGATTCTGGTTATTTTTAATAAATTTCTGTTTTTCAAAATATAAAAAATAATGGATAAAAAGAGCAAAATAGAATTTTATCTTCCGCCTGAATTGGTGAAAGCCCTGGATAAATATTCTGCTACAAGTAAAAAAACAAAAGAAGAAATACTCAGATCTGCTCTGATTGAATTTTTCAAAAATCATCCGGTTGAACCATGGACAAATCAGGATGTATTCGAAAAAATCGTCAGAAAAATGGCTATTGAAGCATCTGAGGATAAATAGAGTTTTCATAAATTTTGCGTAAACCGCCGGCAATGAAAATTCCTATACCTTTAAATTGTTTAACACAGGCCAGGAGGGAAAAAGAAATTATTAGAAAATTACTGATTTTCTTAGCTTTATTCTTATTTTTGTTTTTGGGATGTGAACATGAAAAGAAAAACAATCAACCCCTGACAACACCTGTTCCGGAAAAAACTGCAGAGGTAAAGATAAATCTGCCAGAAACTCGTCTGGATCCCGATTTAACAAAACAGATAAAAGATAGTGCCATAATAAAAGGAATAGACTATTTCAATCAAAAAGAGCATAAAAAGGCAATAGAAGAATTTCAAAGGATTCTTAAAAAAAATAAAAAAGACAGTGATACTTATTATTCTACACTCTGTGTACTGGCAAATGTCTATTATAATTTACAAAAATATGATGAATCGGCAAAATACTACACTCTCGCTACAAAACACAGACCTGATGACAGTCTGAATTATTTTTATCTTGGCCTTATATACCATAGTCAAAACAAACTGAACCTTGGTATAAAAAATTTTCAGAAATCAATTGCCCTTAATCCGGGTAAATTTCAACCGTATTATAATCTCGGCAATATCTATAAAGATAAAGAAAACTATGAAAAGGCGCTGGAATACTATAAAACATCCCTGGAAGTAGAACCGAATAACCTGAATAGCTATTATAATATGGGTAATGTGTACTATAAGTTAGAAGATATTAAAAACTCAAATGAATGTTATCTGAAAGCCATAGAAATAAATCCGGCTCATTGTGACTCTCATTATAATCTCGGTCTGAATTATCACGAAAAAGGAGAATATAATAAAGCCATAGAGCAATTCAATGAATTATTAAAAATAGCTCCTTCTTACAGGGAAGTTTATTATGACCTGGGTGTTACTTATTATAATTTAAAAGACAGAGAAAAAGCATTAAAAAATTTCAATATTTATATTGAACAACATAAAAACGATACTGATAATCCATGGATTGAAAAAGCACAGGATTATATAGAAAAACTTAAAGAAAAATAATTTAATTATAGTGAATAGTGATGAAAAAAACTATGGGATTAAGTAAAGAAGCAAAAATAGGAATTATAGCTATCTGTGTATTTCTTACTGTTTACTATATAATTTTTGTCAGTAAACTTATAACTCCTCCTGAACCGAAAAGATATAATATTTATGTAATGTGGGATAATATAAATGGGTTGAGGGATAAATCGGTGGTAAAACTGAAAGGTGTGGCAGTAGGAGAAGTAGGTGCCATAGAATTTTCAAGTAAAATACAGCAAGCAAGAGTAACCCTGAAAATCGATGAAGGTCAGGAAATACCTCAGAACAGTATTTTCACCATACAGAGCGGACTTATAGGTGATAAATGGGTTGCTATAGATCCTGACCCTTCCGTATCTTCTATGATTAAACCGGAAATGGAAATAGAAGGTGTTACTCTTCTCAGTATGGCAGACAATTTCAGAATACTGAAAATAAGGCTGGTTGCTTTCAATAAAAATATTATCGGTGTAAAGGAAAAAACCGAAAAAATTAATGAAATAATCTCTGACGAAAAATTCAAAGAAGAAGTAAAAACAAAAGTGATTAATATAAGAAAAGGCACAGAAAATCTGAATAAAACTATTCTTGCATCGGAAGACAGTATAAACCTGTTTTCTGAAAATCTGCAGAACAGCCTCTATGCTTTAACATCCGATATGTCTGTTATGGCAAGAGGTATAAGAAATAACATCAGAATTTTTCTCAAAGGTGTATCTTATAGTGTGAGCCATACTGATAAAAAAGTAAACAGATTTGGACAGGATATATCTGCAATAGTAGAAGAACTAAAAAAAGCTTCCGACGATCTCTGCATGATAGTAGATAAGATTACGGCAAACCTTGACCCGGAGAAAGGTATTCCCCCGAAAATCAGGCTGACTCTTCTTTCTCTCAGGGAAAGCTGTATGTTTACAGAGGAAGGAGCACAGGAACTGCTGGCTTTTTCTGAAAAAGGATCTATTTATCAGAATGATATAAAACAGATAACGTCTTCTATCAGAAAAGCTATGGCCAGACTGGACGGAACATTAACCGGTATGCTCGGTTATGTACAGGAAGAAAAACAGGATGACACTGAAATAAAAGCAGAATATGAAGTTATAATAACAAGAAGTAATGATAATTTCTATGGTGACCTCAATGCAAATCTATTTTTATCCGATAGTAATAAGAAAAGAGACAAATTTTTAAATCTCGGTGTGGCAGATGTAAATTCAGAAAGAAGTACTGTAAATGTACAGCTGGGGAAAATAATAACAACCGATCTGACATTCAGAGGTGGAATAGTAAAATCCTCTCTCGGTGCAGGATTGGACTATAAAGTAGGAGATAAAACAACCCTTTCTATGGATGTATTTGATTTCAGTGAAAGAAATGCTTTTATCGATGTAAAAGGCCGTTATAAAATTCAGGATAACTTCGAACTGGTCTTCGGAGTGGATGATGTCCTTGAAGAAAAGAAATTAAAGATGGGTTTCGGAATCAAATTTTAGATTTTTAGTGAATCACTATTCCTGACGATTTTCCTTCAAACTGTAGCTCATCAAAATAACCTTCAGCCTCTCTTTGAGCTTTTTTGCACTTTCAAATCGTCTGGCAGGATTTTTATCGAGTAATTTAATAAGAGTCATTTCCAGTTCAGGAGGTATATTTTTATTAACCCTTGTAGGAGGAACAGGTGTTTCGAATAACTGCGGGAAAAAAACCTCATTGGATTTACTTTCAGAAAAAGGCAGTTTTTCCGTGAGAAGTTCATATAGAGTTACGCCAAGGGAATATAGATCTGAAACACTTGTTAACTGTTCTCCCTGTATATATTCGGGAGCAAGGTACTGTACTGTTCCGATTAGTGTTCCAGGCTCGGTTAATTTTGTTTCCTTCGGCATACCTTTTGCTATACCAAAATCCAGTATTTTTATATTCAGTTCTGAATCAATAAGAATATTTTCAGGTTTTATATCCCTGTGTATCATATTCATAGAATGAGCATAATCAAGGGAATCACATATCTGAATTGCACACTTCATTACGTCCTCCACAGGAGCAGGAGAAAGTTTTATATAGCTTCTTATTTTTCTCCCTACAATATATTCCATAACCAGAAAAATATTTTTTTCATCCTGCTCAAGAGAATAAAATTTAACTATATTGGGATGGGATAGTTTCGACAGATACTCTGCTTCTCTTTTAAATCTTGATATATATTTACCGAACTGCAGATGGGGATGAAGTAGTTTTACGGCAACTATTCTATTTTCAAGAAGATCTTTTGCTTTAAATACTTCACCCATCCCTCCTTTACCTATTTTTTGTACAAGATAATATCTTCCTGCCAGCTTATTTTTATCATGTTCATCCATGTTTATATCTGCCTTTCTATCTCACCTATCATAGGAACAAAACGGACATCGAGTAAAAATTCCGTATAGAGACCTTCAGGTTTTTTAGTTATGCTTTTAAGTTCCTGATGCCATCCGCTTCCTACAGGAACTATCATTTTCCCGCCAACCTTCAGTTGTTCAAAAAGATTAACAGGTAATCTGGGAGGTGCCGCCGTTATTATAATACCGTCAAAAGGAGCAAATTCAGGCCATCCTTCATAGCCGTCTCCGTATTTACATTTAACATTGAGATAACCGGATTTTTGCAACAATTCACTTGATTTTTTATAAAGTTCTTCCACTATTTCTACCGTATAGACTCCTTTAACAATAGAAGCAATTACAGCAGATTGATATCCGCAACCTGTGCCTATTTCCAGAATATTATGTTCTTCTTTTGTTTCAAGGGCTTCTGTCATAAAAGCAACAATATATGGCTGGGATATAGTCTGTCCGTATCCTACAGGTAGAGGATTATCAGTATAAGCTCTGGTTTTCATATCATCAGGCACAAATATATGTCTTTTAACATCTCTCATAGCCTGAAGAACTCTCTGATCTCTTACACCTCTTGCTTCTATCTGTGTGGAAACCATTTTTTCTCTTTCAAAAACCCATTTTTCTTCATCTGATTGTCCGGTAAAAAATCTGTCCATAAATCCCCTCATAAATGTGAGTTTCCAGAATTAATTCACACTACTAACAGCCATGACCGGGTGGTTACAACGAAGAATGAAAAATTATTTTCCCTTCACCCTTCACGTTTCTCATATAAACAATAAAAAAATATCAAACCCTCTGCTACATAGCCCGCTAATAAAAGTATAAATATTTTTCCTTATTATGTCAATTCAAGAAGGTCAAATTCTTCTTCCCATTCTTCCTGTTCATCTTCTTCATCTTCTTCTTCCTCTACCTGTTTTATTTTACTCAGATAAAGAGACAGATATTCGGAAAATTCCTCTATATCCTTATAATAGCTTTTCTCTTCTTCATTCCATATTTCTACAGTTCCGTCATCTCTCATGAAAAAATTCATAAAAGGTATTTTATTATCTTCTACAGGTGGCATTCCAAATAAATCCAGTTCATCTCCTCTTTTCTCTCCGTCAAAGATGATTAACTTAGGATTAAATTTACCGGCAAAATTTTTCAGCTCTTTTTTATAATATACGGGAACAGACCATATATTTTTACTCTTCAAATAATTTACTATTTCCCATTCGCAATCGGGATGGGTAAAAAAGAGAACTTTATTACCTTTAGACCAGGTGCAGGTAAATTTTCTTCTATCCATATGGTATGGTATTAACTGTTTCCCTCTGAAATTTTCTGTTTCAAAGAAGTAACCTGCTTCGCGGCCAATCTTTTTATTGAGTATTGCTTTATAGCCCAGTCTTTCATTTAATCTTTTGATATAAGGAGCCATATTCGGAATTATAACCTGTAGTTCTGACTTGATGACATTTTTTTCATTCTCATCTTTTAATCTCAAATGTTTGACAAGATCAATCCTTTTAACATAGGTAGAAAGAGAAGAAGCAAACATTGTGGCTCCGATAATTGAAAGATAGACTATACAGGTCGGATCCTGTATTTCACCGAGAGGAACAAAATTATCTTTACCTTTCAATGAAACCCTGAGAGTTATGCCATCAGGAGTATAAGAAAGATCCATTTTATCATGAAACAGGAGCTGATCTCTTATATAAGAAATAAGCTTCTGAGGGCTTTTTCTTCCGACAACATATCTTATGAACAATCTAATCTGATTGTATTCCCTGTCATTTCTGATCATAATCACACCGTCCGTTACATATTGATACCTGTTATTATACTAATTTACTTTTACAATAGCAAGAGAAAAATTTTATATAAAACAAAAGGATTTTTTCGAGAAATATATAAAGATTCTATACGCATCACAATTATAAATGGGGTGATTAATCTGAAACACAGAGTATTTGTAACGAGAAAACTGCCAGAAGAAGGTATGGCTTTATTAAAAGAAACATGTTATGTAGAGGTAAACCCTTATGATCGAATTTTAACGAAAGAAGAGATAATAAAAGGTCTTAAGGATAAAGACGGTCTTCTCTGTCTCCTTACGGATAAAATAGACCAGGAGGTAATCTGTTCCAATCCCGATCTTAAGGCCATAGCAAATTATGCGGCAGGTTATAATAATATTGACATAAAAACTGCCAGTGAGAGAAATATTCCTGTTACAAATACGCCTGATGTATTAACTGACAGTACGGCAGATTTAACATGGTCACTGATACTTTCTGTACCAAGAAGGATAGTCGAAGGAGATAAACTGTGCAGAGAAAAAAAATTCAGAGGATGGGGTCCCATGTTTATGCTCGGCTCTGATATATATGGCAAAACACTGGGCATTATAGGGATGGGAAGGATTGGCCTGGCAGTAGCAGCAAGATCCCAGGGATTTAACATGAAGATTCTTTATCACAGCAGAAAAAGAATGATTGAAGAAGAAAAAAATTTAAACATGACTTTTGTATCCTTTGAAGAACTTTTAAGAGAATCTGATATTATTACCCTTCATGTACCTCTTAATTCTGAAACAAAACACTTGATTGGAAGTAAAGAATTCTGTATAATGAAAAGAACTTCTTATTTGATCAATACATCAAGGGGAGAAGTAGTAGATGAAGAGGCACTCGTAAAAGCCCTTAAAAATGGTGAAATTATGGGGGCAGGCCTTGATGTATATGAAAAAGAACCGGCCATTACGGAAGGATTTATAGAACTTGAAAATGTTATACTCCTTCCTCATATCGGCAGTGCTACAGTTGAGACAAGAACCAGAATGGCAGTAATGGCAGTTGAAAATTTATTAACAGCTTTAGACGGTAAAATACCTCCTAATATTGTTAATAAAGAAATTTTTAATAAAATATAAACTGATTTCGAAATTTTTAATAAAAAAATTTTTAATAAAATATAAACTGATTTCTGAAAAGAATAATTTTTTATTAAGGGGCGATGTAAAATGACAGACAGTACCGAATACATGAGTGAAGAAACATTGAAACAGGTGGAAGAAATACTTGTAGAACTTAATGTAATCGATAAAAGTGAAGACAGGCATTTAAATATCTTTGAATTCAGAGGCGAAGAGATAACTGTATCAAGAGAACTGGAACCTCCCGTACCTGTCAATAAAAGACTCGGTGAAACCATACTGGGCGCAGGCATAGGTGCTCTGATTGTAGGAAGACTGTCAGGAGTATTCCTGGGAAAAGAAGGAGCAATACTGGGTACAGTTATCGGCACTCTCGTAGGAGGAATGGCTGCTTCCTATCTTACTTCCCCCAATGCCGTGCACAAAGAAATAATTCTGGAAGAAAAGGTTCATCCCGTTATAACAGTAAAAGAAGCCATAGAGAGTTTACAATCCGGTAAAGGTTTCTATATAACGGAAAGACATAAAATAGAAGCTGAAGACGGTGCCACCTATGATATGACTCACTGGACAAAAATGGATACAGTCGATGATCTTCTGTCTTTTTACAATATAGAAATAGGGAAACCTCCCAGAAATGATTTTGAAAGAGTAGGTCAGTTGCTGGATCAATTTGATTACAAGATTCTCTCGGAAGACGGAAGTATATTTTATCATGCAGAAGGTGCTCCTTTTACTGATGCAAAGAAAATTCTCCAGGGCAAAGGCGTAAATATAAGAAAATATAAGGTTTTCAGGAAAGAAATAATACACCGTGACGGAAAAGGAAGCATAACAGGATTCGGTTATGAAGATGCAGGAGAAGTTGTAGTATCTGACAGGGTAAGCACAGAAGCAGAGCTGAAGTATTTACTTGAACATTATTAGTGAAAAGTGAGTAGTGAAAAGTGAAAAGTAAATCAGTAAACTTTTTTATTCACTTTTCACTTTTCACTTTTCACCGACAGAGTTTTTCTTTTAACTGCCTGATAAGAGAAATATCTACCGGATCTACCCCTTTAAGTAAGGCAAGATATATGCTCACAAAATCACCGAGGTAAATCATAGACAGTATTTCCTCCAAAAAAGATGTACTGTCTATTTTTATTTCTTCCACTGCAGTAATTCTCTTACCTGCAATTGTCTTTACAAATTCTACTCCTGTTTTTACAGACGAATCTTCTTCCCTGCTTCTCAGAAGTATAAGTGAATAATTATCTTCTGTCTTATCCCATGCACAGATGGTATTATGACACAGTTCGGGGAAATTATCATAAAAGGCCATAGTTTTTGCATTTTCATTCAACTGATTTTTCCATCTTTTTGCCACAGGTTCGAGATAGGACCGGGAAGAATAAATCAGAGGTATTGTACCGGCCAGTTTCATTGCCAGTGATTTGGTATAGTTTTTTTCTGACGGTATATGCCTGCCTGATTTATCTCTCAAAATTTTTAAAATTTCAATAGATTTCTCTATATCTTTTCCCGGATCAGGTATGAGAGATAGACGGTATAAGGTATATAAGAGTGGTAAAAAGAGAAAAGCCAGAGCGCATCTCGGCTGATAACCGGACGGTATTTTTACGTATTGTATATTATCCTTTATAGCTTTTTCCAGAAGAAGGCCGCCTGAAGCATATATTATTATATGAGCTTTCCGTGATTTTACCGTATCATAAACATGTAAAATTTCTTCAGTATCGCCGGAATAACTTACGAGTAAACAGAGAGAATCAGATGATATAAAATTCGGCACATGATAATGATGAAAAAACATCAGAGGTATATTAATTTTATCATCTACCAGTGAGTTAACCAGTTCTCCTCCTGTGCCGGAACCTCCCATGCCGAATATAGATATATTTGAGCATTTTATGTCCTGAACATCTAAACCTTTGCAAATGTTAAGAGCTTCTTCACATTGTTCGGGGAATTCTTCTACTGTTTTCAGGACATCTTCTGTGTCTGTAGAGGTATATTTCTCCGTATCATTCAGGTCTATTCCCATTCTGTACTACTTCCTTTCTTAATTTTTTTATAGTATTATAACATATTTTAACATTTTCGGTTTTAGATTTGGAATAAAAACACAGAATTTTCGTAACAATCAATAACTAAAAATAACGCGATAATTTTCATGCCCACATTCTAAAAGCCAGTTAAAAAAAATGGGATAAGATCATATATCTCCCACTGTTTATTTATCTCCTTTCATTAATGCAAATTCAGTCTGCGACTTACCCAGGTTTTTTCGAATTTGTTTAACATCTTCCAGTGTAAATTCAAAGGTACGGCTTGCCTTCTTTTTACCATGCCGAATTTCGCCTGCTTCCTGAATACTATTAATAAGTTGATTAAAATCAGTGGGTTTCATAAAAACTCCTCTTTCATTACCCGGCATAAGATATGAATCGGAGTCACAGGGACAGGAGTCGCAGTAAAGGTCATTATCGGTGTTTATCGGTGTTATTGTGCCGGGATCTGTCGGAGTCCGAGCGGCACCGGAAGTTGAAGTGGCAGATATAAAAATCTGATAGAACAAAAAAATACAATAAAAAATAATACAAAAATTATAATAATTTAAATAACTAGTATACACTATTTATAGTTGAAATTCGCCATTCTCTGTGATAAGATTGTCACCGGTGGAACACCACCCCCGTTACGAGTCACAAATTTTCACGATGAAATGAGTAAAAACAATGATATATGATTATGTAATTATGAATAAAATAACAGAGGAACTGAAAAAGAAATTAACAGGAGGTATTGTTACAAAAATAATACAGCCTTCGGCTCTTAAAATCATTATAAGTGTAAAACAGGGAAATTCTCTCTACAATTTACTTATGTCTGCCGAATCCGAACGTCCCCGGATATATATTACAGAAGAAAAATATACAGACAAAATTCCTTCTCTGAATTTTTCTCTTTCACTGAAAAAACATATAATAAACGGGAAAATACTGGATATTTCCATTACACCTCTGGAAAGAATTTTAACATGTAATATAAAAGCCAGAGACGATATAGGTGAATTAAAAAACAGACTTTTAGTGGCAGAAATCATGGGAAAACACAGTAATATTATACTTCTGTCACAGGAAGACAGAAATATTCTCGGCTGTTTAAAACATGTAACGTCCAGAGTGAACAGACACAGAGAAATACTTCCCGGTGAAATTTATATAGATCCTCCTCTGGAAAAGAAAGAGAATCCTTTTCACGTAGAAGAAGAGACTTTTGTTAAACTGGCCTTATCGGAAGGTGATTTAGAAAAAAATCTCGTGAAACATTTCAATGGTGTCGGTATATTGATTGCAAAAGAAATTATCATACGGACAGGCTTAACACCTGAACAGGTGAACAATCTCTCAATAAAGGAACTGAAAAATCTTTATCATATATGGAAAGAAACATGGAATGAAATCAATGAAAGCCGCACTGCATATCTTTACAGGGCAGAATGTGAAGAAAAACTTTCCTGGAAACTGCCTCTTGTCTATCCCATAGACCTGAAACTACTGGGTTCTTTAGAGGGAGAACAAATTAAAGATTTCAACAGAGCCACAGACAGAGGATATAAAATACAGAATAACATAGAAATTTTTAACAGAGAGAAAAAATCCCTTTCAGACGGTATTTTTAACTATAAAAAGAAGATAAAAGAAGATAAAAGACGGCTTGAAGAGCAGATGAAAAAAGCCGGAAAATGGGAAGAATATAAGAAAAAAGGTGATATCATACTGGCCCATTTACATATTACCCCCGGTGGAAACACTGTTGAATTAGTCGACATTTTCGATGAAGAACAAAAAACAATCGTGATTGACATAAATCCCTCTATTTCCATGTCACAGAACGGACAGGCCTATTTTAAAAAATATAAAAAATCCCTGAAAATAATGGAAGCAGCCGGGAAACAGATGGAAGAGCTTCTTAAAGAGCAGTATTATATTGAGAATATTTCCATATCCCTGGAACTCTGTGAAACAGTAAAGGAACTCGGGGAAATAAAGGAAGAACTGGTAGAAAATGACATCATAAAAGACAAAAAACCTCAGGAGAAAAAGAAAGAAAAAGATATGCCTTCCTTTATACAGGTCATAAGTGAAGACGGCTGGACTATTATGGCAGGTAAAAATAACAGGCAGAATGACATGCTTACCATGAAAATAGCGAAAGGCAACGACATATGGCTTCATGCCAAAGGTATTCCGGGATCTCATGTAATAATCAAAAATCCTCAATCCTTAGATATATCCTCCATACCTTACAGAACACTCCATAAAGGGGCATCACTGGCAGCCCGTTACAGCAAAGGGAAAAACTCATCCCATGTCCCAGTAGACTATACCTTCGTGAAATATGTAAAGAAACCTAAAGGAGCAAAACCCGGTATGGTTATTTATCACGGAGAAAAAACTATCTCAGTACAGGGATTTTAGGGATTTCAGGGATTTCGTGGATTTCAAGGATTTTTAGATTTTCATATATAACAATGCTCAAGGACTGCGAGAAAAACAACTCCGGCAAATTGTTAAAACAATTAGTATCCTCCCGTCACGCATAACGCGTAACGCGTCACTCTTCACTCTTCACCCGTCACTCTTCACTACTCACTTTTCACTTTTCACTCTTTCCGCTTTCTTCTTCAGCCATTTTCTGAACCATTTCCTGAACTGTCCATACCTGATTTCTGCCATGCTCTTTGGCATAATAAAGAGCCTCATCTGTTCTCTTTATAAGCTCCTGTTTGGCAGAGGCATCCATGGGGTAAGTGCCCACACCTATACTTATACTCACATGAAGGGGAGTAGCCTGGCCGGGGAATTCTTTCTGTTCTATGAGTTTTCGCAATCTTTCCGCATATATCTTCGCGCCCTGGGCACTCTGTTCCGGAAGAATTATAGCAAATTCTTCTCCTCCGTAACGGGCCGGTATGTCTATGTTGGTACGGGAACTGTCTCTTACGGCTTTTGCCACTTCTATGAGGACTATATCGCCCTGCTGATGGCCGTATGTATCGTTGAATTTCTTGAAATGATCTATATCAAACATTATAAGGGCAAACTGATAACCGTAACGTTCTGAACGAAGTATCTCTTCATCGAGACGTATCTGGAAATATCTGTGTATATAAAGCTGTGTGAGTCCGTCCGTAATGGCAAGGGTATGGAGTCTAGATCTCTCTATGATTACTGCCAGCTGTGTGGCAAGGGTTGTAAGAAGTCCCTGATCGTCATCATCATAATCTTTCCCCTTCTTTTTATTCGTAACATTTACAATACCTATAACCTTGTCATTGATTACCATAGGAACACACATAAGGTTCCTGACTTTATAATCATCCTGTCTTTCCTCTCTGAGTAAAAACCTGGGATCATTATAACCTTTATTTGCCATAACAGGTTTTCCTGTCTGTGCCACAAGACCTGCTATGCCCTCACCTACTTTAAAGATCTGAGTTCTTTTTGATTTTTCTATTATATCGTCACCTTTAAGAGCTCTCAAAACTAAAGCTCCTGTTTTTTCATCTATAAGCATAATAGAACCCTTTTCGGAAGCTACACCCTTCAGTATGGCATCCAGAATTATTATAAGCAGTTCATCTATATCATCTGTCTGATTGACAGCCTGGCTTACATCATAAAGCAGTGTCAGTTCGTTAACACGCCTGTTTAACAGTAAATTGGCCTTTTTAAGATTCTCCATATACATAAGCAGATTGGATGACATCTGGTTGAAAGCAGATGCCAGAATACCCAGTTCGTCTTCTGTCTGAACGGGGACACGGTAATCTAATTTGCCCGAAGACAGAGCCTTTGTTCCTTCAACAAGCAATTCGAGAGGATCTGTTATTCTCTTTGTGAAATAAGTGCCTGTCATAACACCTATTACGATAGCAAGTATGGCTATTAGAATACTTCTCCATATATGACCCATTATTTCATCATCTACATGTTCAAGAGAAAAACCTACCCTTACTGCACCATGTTTTTTTCTTCCTATCAAAAGAGCACATGTAGTTTCATTTATATAATTCATATATGTATCATTGTAATAAGTAATCGATTTACAGGGGCTTTCAAAATTCACTGAAGCAAAAGAAGCATCATTAATATTCGGCGGTATTATATCGGAAGGTCTCATAGTCTGCGGTTTCCATTCACCGGTAGCACGATCCTTTTCGAGTATTTCTTTTCCGCCCTGGGTTATTACCTTTCCGTCTTCATCCAGAAAAATTACATATTCAATATTCTGTTTTTCCTTTAAAGACTCCACAAATTCATCAAGAGAAGAAAAACTCTTATCAATAACCGCCTGAATGGTTCCTCTTGCAAGGGTTTCTGTCAGAATTAAACCTTCATCTTCAACCTGCCTGTAATGATATGAGCGAAATGAAACAACATTTATTACCGATATGGCACAGATGGCAACAGCTATGATTATTACAAAACAGACTATAAATTTATACTTCAAACTGAATTTCACTGCATCAAATACTTTATGTGATCTGGAAAAATTCTTAAACACAGACTAAATTTACCTCTCGTTCCGCCGGCATATATTATAGGAGTCATGACGCGTAAAACGTAACGTGTGACGGGTTTCCATCCATTCGTATCACCAATTACACTTTACGCATTCCAAATTATTTCAAACTAACTGCCATGACCGGATGGTAATATGGTAATAAAGAAGAATGAGAAAGTATTTCTCTCTTTACTCTTCACCCTTCACGATTCTCATATAAACTATAATAATAGCCATTAAAATAAAAATTTCTTTCAATAAAATTTATATTCGATGAAAATTATATAAATCCTCTCTATAATTCAATTACTATCTGACTGATTTACAAAATTTTCACATATGGGAGGACTAAGAGGTGTTTCGTCGAAAATTAATTAAAACTTTTATTACAGGAGGTGACACAGGCTTTTTGTGTTAAAGCACAATCTGGACTTTATAAAAATAATTATATTGAAAATCTAAAAGGAGGTATATAAGCTGGTATACATTGCCAGTTATTATCATATGTTAAAAACAAGTTGTTTATTGATAATTCTTATGTTTCTATTTGCAGGATGCGGAGGAGATAGCGGAAGCAGTGCTGTGCCAACAGGGGTTCCCGTTACTGCTTATACTATAACTACTGTATTAAACAGACTGGTTGAATTGAACACTATAGGAAACACCGGCCATTATGAAATGTGGGCAACAGTGAATGGAAGTGCTAAAAATATACAAAAATTTCAGATAACCGATGGTAATATTATCAGAAATCTTGAAGGCGGAGAAATAGGCAAACTCAATGAACCATTCATACTCAAGTCTACCGATAATCTCAGAAACGCTACAGACATATTTATCAGTGTGGAACAGAGCAGTTCAACACCTACCCAGTCAATATTAAGAGGGACTGTAGATACCACTACGGGACAGGTAGCATTAAATCCCGGATATGCCATAATAGAAGGGGGAACCACCCAGTTACTGGTAAGCAGTGGAACTGTTGCAAATATAAGCGGTTCTTACAGAGTAATAAATAATAATGAAATAAGTTTCAAGTCTTCTTCTGGAAGCAATCTTTTGACATTAGAAAAATTAACCTCATCATGGACTTACGGTGCATGGCTTGTCAGAGGGGGCAGTGCAGAATTAATAGGCAGATTCAATTCCGCTTCAGAAGCACCGAACAAGACTTTCTCTTATAATATTAATGACGGTAGTTGCACTGTAATGATAACAGCCGAACCGGCAGGCACTCAGACCACTCAGCCTTTTACCCTCTTAAAGCTGCTTTATGCAACAATACCATCAGGAGGAAGTGAAGGCCTGAATATGAATTATAATGCATCCGGCCTTCCAATAGGAAATGGACTTGTTAACTGAGTCGACCATTCCATAAAATAATAAAATCAGGCCATCAGGTCTGATTTTATTATTTTCTCTTCCTGTTCCCTATTTACATTATTCATTTTACTGTGGTATTATAAATACAGAAGAATTTACAAAAAGGAGTGAAGCAAAAATTGCCAGTTATAAGTACAGATAAAATACTGGATATAGCATTAAAAGCCGTGGAAACGGCTATGGATAAAAAAGCAATAAATCCTGTTGTTTTAGACTTAAAAGATATAAGTATTATAGCAGATTATTTTATTATCTTAACAGGACATTCACTTGTGCAAAATCGTGCCATAGCAGATGCCATACAGATGGAGTTGAAAGAAGAGAATCTAACAATGAGACGGGAAGGATATGAAGATGGCACATGGATACTAATGGACTATGGCCATATAGTTATCCACATATTCCAGGACAGCACAAGAGATTATTATGACATAGAAGGGCTGTGGGGCGATGCCGGTAGAGTAAGTTTACCGGAATTTATAGAATAAGACTTCTTTAATTTATTATATCTCCTATAATCCCTGCAATCTCTGTAATTAATAAATCTACCTTAATTAATTATTACCGGAAGAACGAGTTTTTGCATAGTCTTTCCCTAATATGATGGTTATGTCCGAAGTACCGGACGGTTCGGAGGAATTATTTAATATCTCCGGTTTTCCAATTATAGCAACAATACCTGCTACAGACCTGTCGTCTAATTTCTTGGAATTTATTATAATCTGACTTGTCTCATAATCATCTCTGTCTGCATTTTTCACTTCCGTAATTTTAAATCCTCCGATAGACGTCAGTTGTTCTTCCAGACTTTTTGCTATCCCGGCTTCAGTGCTGCCGTTGAGTATTTCCACAGATGGTTCAGGTATTTTTCCCATTAAATATTCATCAATACAGTTCTGAAGCTGAGTTTCATCTATTACCTGATAACTTACACCGCTTGAATCGTCACCATAAGTCGGAAGGGTACCCATTTTCACTTCATTCATATTCATATGTTTATAGATATTGGTAAGAGCAAGTAATTCAGTAGTTGAAAAATTTGTATCTACATTCTCAAGCACTGTCTGAATTAATTTTCTCAGTTCATTGATGCCGGTTATTTTTGAAGCTTTGCTTTTAACAGCAAACATAACCTGTTGCTGTCTTCTGATTCTCCCCAGGTCTCCTTCATCATCTTTTCTGAATCTTGAATATTGTACAGCTCTATCACCGTCAATAGTCTGCCATCCTTCTTTAAGATGTATATGAAGATGTCCCCAGTTATCATCATAATCCATATCTTTTTCCACATAAGTTTCCACACCGCCCAGGGCGTCTACCAGTTTGGGAAGAGCCTGTGTTCTGACTACGACATAATAATCTATAGGTACTTTGCAGACTTCTGTAACAGTCTTACTGGCAAGTTCAATACCTCCCAGCGAATAGGCAGCATTTATCTTTTCTTCATAATATCCTGGAATATATACCCTCGAATCTCTTGGAATAGATAATAAACCTACAGTTTTTTTATCAAGATTAAAATTAGCTATCATTATAGTATCTGTCCTGGCACCTTTGGTATATACAATGTCCTGTTCCGTCCAGTTATTATCAAGTCCTACGACAAGGACATAGAGATTTCTCTTATCTGCAGGGAAAGTATTTTCTCCCGGTATTCCAATAGAAGGAATAATATTAGAAATGAATGGATGATTCTGCGTATTTTCACGAGTCATAAAATAATTCTTCAGTATAACTGCTAAGCCTATTAAAATGAGGATAGATATAAACAAACCTGTCAAAAATCTGAGAAAATAAACACGCCAGTTTCCTTTTTTCTTTTTACTGTTGTCCTGTGCCAAATTTAGTTCTCCTTTCAATATAACAAAAACAGGAAATATAGTGTATTTCAATCTAAAAGCTCCAGAACAAAAAATTAATTTGTTCTTCTTTACGGTGCTAGTTTACCAAATTACAGAAAAAAAAGCAAATTTTCATGTATCTGACCATAAGCATGTAATAAAAGTCTTCCTCCCGTCACGCGTTACGATAACAGTTATATATTATTTATGCTCACCACAGTATTATAAGAGTATAAAATTTCTTATAACCAGAAGTAATCCGCTCTTTAGTGTTACGGAACAGGGTATCTGCAAAATCTCATTACTTATTCCTCTTGTCTCTCCGGCATAAAGAGTCTCACTCTCAAGAGGATATTTTAAACCTGATGTAACGATACCTGTTACTTCACCGCTAAAAGGAATAAGAGAAACAACATCACCAACAGTACCGGAGTCAATATATAAATCCTTCCATACAAGATCAATTCTCTGATGACTATCAATAATTACCACAGGAATACCAGTGGTAAAACCTTTATATAATAAATGAACATTTCCGAGAGCATGATCAAAACGTCCGCCGAGTGCTCCTGTTATAATTATCTCGTCAGGAGAAACATCTCTGGCAACTTCAATTGCAAGTTCCGTATCTGTCTTATCTTTTTCTCTGGGGAACGACAGTACCTTACAGGAAAATTTATCAATATTCCCATCATAAGAGTCCATGTCTCCTACTATCAGGTCAGGAGTAATACCAAGATACTCGGCATTTTTTAATCCTCTGTCTGCACATATTATATAATCGTCTTTCGAAAAAAAATTAAAAAAAAATTCTCTCTCCCCTGCTATACCACCTGCTATAATTACAGCCCTTTTAAATTTCAAAATACAAAACTTCCTTTCTGATTTCTCTATTTCTACACAAAAATAATTTGCAAATTGTTACGGAGTTAACTATAATATGTTATTAAAAGGATTAATATAGAGAATGTCGAATTTTTGATTTTCTACTTACTGAATTTTAAATCCTTTAGAGATAAATGTCAAAGAAATTAGTGAAGAGTGAATGGTGAAGGGTGTTGTAATATTATGGGAAATTTAAGAATATCAGGGGGCACGGCAAAAGGCAGAGAGATAAAGAGCTGTAAAGGTCTTCATGTTCGTCCTATGCTCGGACGAATAAAGAAGTCATTGTTTGATATTATTCAGAATAAAATAAGAGGAGCAATCTGCCTGGATCTTTTTTCAGGTACTGCAAGTATAGGCCTTGAAGCTATCAGCCGCGGTGCATCTAATGTTACCTTTATAGAAAAACATCGCGAAGCGGTAAACATAATCAAACATAATATAAAATTACTCGAATTTGAGAAGCAGAGCAACCTGATAGAAGGCGATGTTTTTAAAGTTCTGAAAACAATAGAAGGAACATTTGATATAATATTTCTGGATCCTCCCTTCCCGGAATTACATACAGAAGAAGTGATGGAAATATTATCGGAAAAAGAATTGCTCAAAAATACCGGTATCCTTGTAATACATTACCCCGTATATAAAAACTATTCAGAAAAAATAGGAATACTGAACTGTACCAGGAAAATAAAATATGGTCAAAATTTTCTATCATTTTATACAAGGGATGAATGAACTCAAACTAAAATTTTATCATCCCGTCACGCTTTACGTGTCACGTTTCTAAAAAAGGAGGAATTTATCATTACTGTTCATAAAGTATTAGACGCAATTCAGGAAGCCATAAAAAATCAACATAAAGTTCCACTGACCGGTATAATAGTAATCGACAGTGGCAGACTTCTTGATTTAATAGAAAAAATGCGTACAAACTTACCTGAAGAAATCAGACAGGCAAAATGGATTACCAAAGAAGGTCAGCAAATAATAGAAAATGCAAGAGAAAAAGCTGAGAAACTTGTTTCTGAAGTAAAAGAAAAAACTAATTTTATGATTTCAGAACAGGAACTGAACAAAGAAGCAAAGATACAGGCACAGGAAATACTGCGCAGAGCCAGAGAAGAAGAGTTGAACATAGTAAAAGGGGCAGATGAATATGCAGATGAAATATTATCACGCATGGAAGAAGAATTAAATAAAATTATGGTAATACTTCAAAAATCCAGAATGAAATTAAAAGAAGGTACTGTCGCAGAATACGAAATAAAAGACTATGACAACAGGAACCCGGAAGTTACTTATGATAACAGAAACACAGAAGATGTAAAAGAAGAGGAATACGAAGAAGAGGAATACGAAGAAGAGGAATACGAAGAAGAGGAATACGAAGAAGAGGA
>DAIOEN010000053.1:36176-37284 GCA_036746235.1 Vulcanimicrobiota bacterium
ATACGAAGAGAAAAATAAAAAACAATAAAGATAGATTCAATTTGAACCTATCTTCATTTAAATTTCTTTCATTTAAATTTCTTTCATTTAAATTTCTCAGTGACCCGCTCTAATACAGCAGTCATTAATATAATAATCGATAAAACAACATGTTATTCTTTAGTATCATCATCACCATGGTCGGACAGAGCATTATGTAAAGAATTCAGTTGTTCATCTTGATTTTCTTCTTCATCTTTATATTCTTCCTGAATTTCAAGGTAATCTCCCTCATCAGCTTTATCCTGAGTTTTTTCTTCTTCTATATGCTTCAACTGACGTCTGTATCCGATGGGAATACTTTCATCTTCTTTATTTACTGGCTCATCACCTGTAGAATCCAGTAAATCCTGAATAGAATCTTTTGCCATATCAAAAGAAGCAATAATTTCCACTAAATTCTCCCTATCACCTGATTCCATATAGTCTGACATCATAGACATTATTTCTTCCAATTGATCCATTGCTTCCATTATCTGAGCAGGGACAGGTTTTATATCTTCATACTCTAAAAATAAAGGTTCCTGTGATTCTTCACTGATAAATTCCAGGGTATTTAACCCACCCTGCAGTAAAGCGGCAGCTCTATCAAGATCCATTTTACCGCTTCCTGCTTCAAGTTCAGAAAAGCTTCTCATCTTCTGAAGGGCTTCTTTAGCTATGGAAAGACCTTCATTAATCTGATCCTGAGCTGATTGAAACTGAGAAATAAAATTTGAAAATACTTCCAGAGATTTCCCTTCATCTACTTCTCCTAATTCGTCCAGAAACTGATCTGACATAGTATCCATTACAGATAAATTACGTTCCAGATCTTTTTGAGCCTCATCCAGCATTGTCTGGGAAATTTCCATAATATTATTAAATGCTTCTTCAACCTTCTCCTGAGTGCCAGACATCTGTCTGTCTGCAAGGCTGTTACCTATATCCCTTAGCATTTTTATAGGCATATCATATTTATTTTCCGGAACTCCCCTGAGTCTTTCTCCGCATTTCTCGCAAAAAGGACTCTCGTCACTGTTTTCATAATCACAAATATGACAGATTACTCCCACTTTCAGTCACCCCC
>DAIOEN010000054.1:0-37169 GCA_036746235.1 Vulcanimicrobiota bacterium
TAGGACTCTTTACTTCCAAACTTGCCTATGATTACAGAGAAGAAATAGGGAAGCTCGGTAAGAAAATTTTAAATAAAAAAGGTGAGTAAAAATGATTATAAAATCTAATAATTTATCTAAAATTCAAACATTACAAGCTCAGGATAAACATGAAATAAATGAGATAAAAACATCTGATATAAAAGATGAAGTCCATGTCGGACAAACTCTGCCTGAAAGGCTTCTTTTAAAATCAGAAGATATTTTAAAGGGCTATAAGGAACTTAAAGAGAATCAGACTGAAGATAAGGAACAGCCCTGGTGGGGAGAATTTGCAGATTTCTGTCATGTTCAGGCAGATGTTGTGGAAGGTCTCGGTGTGACAGGGGCAATTCACGGTGTTTCTGTAATAGGTTCTGGTCTCGGAGCAATAGGGCTCGGCGCTCTCGGTGCTATGGAATTGAAAGAAGGTCTTTCTAAAAAAGATACCTTGAAGGTTATAGGAGGTACGTCCGCTATATGTGCCGGTGCAGCAAGCGGCGCAGATTTTCTGGGTAATATCATAGAAGGTCATGGTTTATTCGGAACTAAAGGCCATGCCATATCAGGCATAGCAGAAACATCTGCAAAGGTTTTCGGTATAGCCCACGGGACTGTTGATGTAGCTCTCGGAGGAAGAGAAGTTATACATGGTATTAAAGAGAAAAATAGAGATAAAATTATAGACGGAGCACTTGATATTGGAATCGGAAGTACTATGGTTATGGGAGCTCTCGGTATAGGAGGTGCTCCTATGGCTGCTGCTCTGGGAGGATTTTTTGTTACAAAACTGGCATATGACCACAGGGAATTGATTAAAGAAGCAGGTAAAGAAATTTTAGATAAAATAAAATAAAGATATTCTATTTCAACAGGAGGTAATGCTTATGATTAATACAGGCAGTGATCCGAATCAGTTTTTAATAGCCACTTCTCAGGTGTCTTCACGTAAAAATATTACGCAGATACATAAAACTGCTGAAAAGCCGGGAGTAATGACCGGTGAAGCCTTAAATAAAAATTTAAAAGCAGTAACAGATTTTTACAGGGAAACCGGTGAATTTACACCTGTAGACGAAGGGAAAGAATCTGCTAAAAAATCAGGTGAAAATCTGTCACAGACAATGACTTCCAGTGTAAGACAGGAAAAAGAAGCAAAGATAGAAGATAAGAAAAAAGAAGAAGGAGCAGAAATAAAAAAGGAAAGAGAAGTAGAAAAGAAGGAACATACTGAAGAGGCAGAAGGAAAAGAAAATATAGAACAGGGAGAATTGAAAGAAAATATAGAAAAATCGGAACATAAGGAAACAGAAGAGAAACATGAAGGTCATGGAGAAAGTCATGAAAAAGGACATAAACACCATGAACCTTTATGGGTTGAAGGTTCAGATGTATCTCACCTTGGAGCAGTCGCCCTTAATAATATAGCTAAAACTGCCGGTCATGGAGCAAATGCTGTGGTTCATGGAGGAGAAGCTACATCCCATGCAGTAGAGTCAGCCGCTCACGGATCTGAAGCTCTTCATGGAGCAAGTCATGGTGCTTCTGCACTTTACGGAGTTACTGCAGCGGCTGCAGGCGTAGGTGCAGTTGGGCTTATAGCGAACAGTGTGAGAGAATTTAAAGAAGGTAATAATGTGGCAGGAACCTCTTCTTTAGTAGGCGGTCTGGGCAGTGCAGGTGAAGCGGTGGCAGGAACACTTCATGCCACCCACGCTTTCGGAGCAACAGGCGCAGCCATAGCAGGAGTTGCTTCTACGGCAGCAGGAGTTCTCGGAGGAGTTCACGGAGCCATTGAAATAGGCAGAGGTGCAAAAGAAATTTATGATGGCATAAAAGAACATGATAAAGATAAGATTGTAAGCGGAGCTCTTCAGGTAGGAGTCGGAGGCGCTCTCATAGGGGCAGTAGTGACAGGAGGCGTATTACCTGCAGTTGCGGCAGTGGTAATGGTCGGGGCAAAAATAGCTTATAATAATAAAGAAAAAATAGCTGAACTTGGACATAAGGCCAAAGAAACTGCTGTCAAGGTCGGAAATAAGATAGGTGAAACTGCCGGCAAGGTGGGAGATACGATTAAAGAGACATGGAATAATGTATTTCACAGGAAAAAAGAAGAAATAAAGGAAGACAATACTGACAATAATGTCTGATAAGGTTAGCATATAGTTTCATAAAAAATGCCTCTTTCATCTGTAAAGAGGTATTTTCTTTTTTATCTATTTGGGTGAGTAGTGAAAAATGAAAAATGAATAAAGTTTAAGGTTTATAGTTGAAAGTCTGTTTTTAAACTCTCAACGCTCAACTTTTGTCACGCATCACGCATTACGCATCACGCATTACGAAACCACCCGTCACGCGTTACGCGTCACGACTATAACCAGTGGAATATTTACCGTTATAAGCACTTACTATTTACTGCTCTGAAATTCATCTATGACCCACCGTACTGCTTCATCATAGACTGTTTCAGGTGCCATTGTATGGCCTCCTGAAAATTCTATCCATTTTATTTTCCATCCCAGATTCTGCAAAAAATCTCTGTCACGCTGCATTTCATCATAACGAAAATCCTCCGGGCTTGCCAGGAGAACAGCTATTTTTCCCCTGGGATATGCCGGTTCTTTAAGATATTCTTCATTTATCATACCTGTATTGATTATAATGGCACATATCATATCGGGATATAAAAAAGAAAAAGCATGAGAAGCCATTCCGCCTCCTGAAATACCTGAAGCCATGATTTTTTTGATGTCTATCGGATAGGCAGGCAATATATCTTTTTTTATTATAGTGGCTATGTCATTTATTGAAGAATCCAGATCCATTCCGTTACGTCCTATTTTGGAGGCATAAATAATCCATTTGTATTTTTCGGCCGTATTTTTCCAGAAGTCTATCATGGCTGAAGCATCTGCCGACGGAGATAGGCCGATAAGAAGAGGATATTTCTCTGTTTCAGAAAGGCCTGAAGGGATATAAAGGATATAATCGGCTGTATCTATAATACTGGCTGCTGTCTGTGTAGGTGTTGCAGCAACCTGTGTCGTCTGTGACAGGGAAGATGAAGAACATCCTGTAAATAACATAAAGATTCCTGCTATATATAATACAAAATATTTTAACATATTTTATGGCCTTCTATTTTTGCTGGATTTTATCCTGAAAATATTATACCATATTAAGTGAGTGGTGAGTATATAGTTAGTTTCATAACTATCCATAAATAATGACCTCGTAATGGGTAATGCGTGATGAGCAGGGATTAAACCCTTTACATGTCACGATAAATTAAATTCTAATAAGTTATGAAATACACTATAATCCTGTAAATCCCTGTTTAATCCTGTAAATCCCTGTTTAATCCTGTAAATCCCTGTTTAGAAGGGTAATTTAAGCTCTTTTGCGGAAACCTTTTCCCTGAACTTCAAGAACATATCGTAAAAAACAGGTAATATAAAGAGAACAAAAACAGTGGATGTGAAAAGTCCTCCTATGATAACTATAGCCATAGGTTTCTGCATTTCCGTTCCCTGAAGTTTTGTCACAACAAGAGGAATAAGTCCCAGAATAGCGCAGAGAGCTGTCATAAGTTTCGGCCTGACCCTGTCAACACTTGCTTTTATGATTGCTTCTCTGCCAGTAATTCCATGTTCTTTCATCTCTTTTATATTTGTAAAAAGTACAAGACTGTTCTGAACGGCTATACCCATAAGAGCAATGAAACCTATGGATGAAGGCACATTTAACGAAGTTCCCGTAATAAACATGGCTATAATGCCGCCTGCAAGCGCTGCAGGAAGGGTTATCATAATAAGAAGAGTTACGGATATGGAGCCCAGGGTAATATATATAAGGATGAATACTAAAAATATGGCGAAAATTACTGCGAGTGAAAGAGAACGGAATGCTTTTTCCTGATTTTCATATTCTCCTCCGTATACTACATAATATCCTTCGGGAAGGGTTATTTCTTTATTTATTTTTTCTTTTATGGCTTTTACGACACCTCCCACATTGCCTCCCTCTACATTGCAGTTAATGGCAATTCTTCTTGTAAGAGCTTCATGTTTTATCGTATTTGGCACATGTGTTTCATATATACTTGCTATCTGTCCTAAAGGAACCCTTGCGCCGACAGGTGTATCTATGAGAAGATCCTGTAGTTTTTCAGGATCGGAACGATACTCATCTATGAGTCTTATATAGATACCGTAATTTTTCTTTCCGCTCCATATCTGAGAAACTTCTTCTCCTCCAAGGGCAAGTCTTATATATTCCGAAAGAGAAGCGGCAGTTATACCGTATCTTGCAGCTTCTTCACGGTTTATATCTATTTTTAACTGCGGTATTTCCGTAGCCTGTTCCATGTTAAGATCCGTAATTCCGGCGATTCCTTCCATTACTTCTCTTATTTCTTTTCCTTTTTTTATAAGTAGAGACAGATCATCACCAAAGACTTTCACACTTACCGTAGAAGGAGTTCCTGCAATGCTTTCTTCTATTCTCATCGTAAAAGGCTGCATGATGGCAACTGCTATACCCGGTATTTCATTGACCCTGTGCCTCAGTTCATCCACTATTTTTTCTCTGCTTCTCTGCCTTTTTGAAGGAGGTAAGAGGTTAGCATGTATTTCAGTTGTATTTATTCCTATGGGACACTCGGATTCTTCCGCTCTGCCTACAGTGCTTATAACATCCGTTACTTCAGGAATATCATGGAGTATTTTTTCTACAAGGCCTGACAGCTTTATTGCTTTCTGAAGTGATATATCGGAAGGCATGTTAATTGATAAAAATATGGCGCCTTCATCCACTTCAGGTATGAATTCTGTGGGAAGAAAAACAGATGATGAAATAATGGCTATGACTGTTATTAATGCAATTCCGATAAAAATTTTCTCTCCTGCCAGGACTTTTCGGAGAATAGAAGTATAAAATGTTTTTAGTTTTACTGTGATTCTGGATTCTTTTTCTTCTCCTCTCTTTTTTAAAAGATAGGAACAGAGTACGGGAGTGAGTGTGAGAGAAAGTAAGAAAGCTGCAGCCATAGAAGAACATACTGCAAAAGCAAGAGGTTTAAACATTTTCCCTTCAAGACCTCCCAGGATAAAAAGAGGAAAAAATACGGAAATTATTATAAATGTAGCTGCAGTAGTAGGTTTTCTCATTTCTTTAACACTGTTATAAATAACATGTAACAGCGGCACCTGTCTGTTTTTCTCCTCTGAAAGACGGCGTGCCGCATTTTCAACATCTATTATCGATGCATCTACAAGAAGTGTTATGCCTATGGCAAGACCTCCTAAAGACATGGTATTAATAGAAAGTTTTGCAAGATACATTAAAAGAAAAGTTATTATAACGGATACCGGTATAACAAGAGCTACAATAAAGGAACTTCTTATTTCTCCCAGGAATATGATAAGAACGAGTATTACAAAAAAAGATCCTTCAAGTATTGCTTTCTGCACGTTATGAAGGGCACTTTCTATAAGTTCTGTCTGGTCATAGTATGGGATTATTCTGTAGCCGGAAGGCAGAGTGGAATTTATTTCCTGAATGTGTTTTTTTAATTCTGCAATTGTAGTAACAGTATCGGAGCCGAACTGTTTTACAACAGTACTTGAAACAGTTTCTTCTCCGTTTCTTCTTACAATACCTCTTCTTATGGCCTGGCTGTCTTCAACGGAACCGACATCGCGAAGAAGAATTGGTATTGATTTTTTTCTTACTCCCACCACTGACAGTGCCAGATCCTGTATTGATTGTATTCTGTTATTCTGGCCGTTTATAATCATTTCAGTCGGCCCCATAGATATAAAACTGCCAGAAGCCCCTTCGTTTGATGCTATTACTGCCCTTTCAATATCGGAAAGGGTGAGATTCAATGACTGTAATCTGTAAGGGTCTACAAGAACCTGATACTGTCGAAAATATCCGCCCATATTTATCACTTTTGAAATATTCGGTGATGTCATGATCTGATATTCCAGTTGAAATTCCGCAAGCTCACGAAGTTCTGTCAGTTCCTCCGGTGTTTCATGAGGGCCCTCAAGGGTATACTGAAAAATCTCCGACAGCCTTGTTGTTATACTGCCTATGACGGGATTTTCCGTGCCGGCAGGAAAAGAAGGCATGACCTGTGAAAATTTCTCTGTTACGAACTGTCTTGCCAGATAATAATCCGTATCGGAGGAAAAGCTTACCGTTACTGCTGAAAGGCCCGGTATTGTAGTGGACCTTATGCCTGTTACTCCCGGAAGTCCGTTCATAGCAGTCTCTACAGGTCTTGTAATGAGAAGTTCTACTTCCTCCTGTGCCATGGATTTGTTTTCTATAAGTATATTAAAAATAGGAAGGGTAAGATCGGGGAATATGTCATTCGAAAGTTTTGTATAGGACATAATGCCTGTCAGTATGGCCATAATAACTATAAAAATCACAAGAACCCTTTTTCGAAGAGAAAAATGAATTACCTCTGTGATAAGGGAATCCGGCTTTTCCAGGTCACTGTTATTCAATAATTACACCTTCCTTACTTCTCTCGTGACGCGTAACGCGTAACGCGTGACGGGAGGAAAACCTTTATTACATGCTTATGCTCGGGTTAGTAAATCGTGATGCGTGATTTCACCACTCAGGATTGTAAGAAAAATAACTCTGGCAAATTATTAGAACGATTAGTATCCTCGCGTTACGCGTAACGATATAAACTGTAAATATGATGTACTTTTTCCTGACAACTCCTTACTGGTCACTGGTCACTGTTTAATGCTGGCACCCTCCTTTAAGAGCTTCGCTGCTTGCTGCGGATCGTAATTCAAAAGCACCTTCTATGACAACCTCTTCTCCCGGAGAGAGACCTTTTTTTATAACATATTCCTTGTTTCTCATAAGTTCTGCTTCAACTTCCCGTCTTTCATAGGTATTTTCTTTATCTTTCACTGCAATAAAAATAATTTTTTCCCCTTCATCATCCAGAACTGATGACGAAGGCAGTATCAGCCCCGGTGTTTCACCTGTTTTTATCTTTGAGTTGACTGTCATACCGGGTTTGAGCAGGTTCTTTCTGTTGTCGAAGGAGAATCTTATGTCAAATGTTCTTGTTTCCTGATGGAACGTATTGCTTATATAGAAAATTTTTCCTGTAAATATCTCTCCCTGATAGGCAGAAGTTGTTATCTCAACAGTCTGTCCTGTTTTTACTTTTGTGAAATCCTTTTCATAGATTTCGCTGTCTATCCAGAGGCTTGAACTATCGAGTACTTTAAAAATAATGGTGTTTGTATATATAAATTCACCTGTATTTATATTTCTTTCCAGTATATATCCATTTATGGGAGAGAATACAGGAAGTTCTCCTCCTGTGTAATTACCGGCATTCTCCGGTGTTATACCGAAGGTCGCCAGTACTGCTACCGCTCTCTCATATTCAATCTGTGCTTCTTTATAGGAGGATTCCGCCTGCTGCAATTCATGAGCACTGTTCAGATCGTGACTGTATATGGTTTCTTCTCTTTTCATCTGATGCTCTGTTATATTAAGGTCTGTTTTTGCTTTTTGAAATTCTGAAAGTGCCTGTTTATATTCTTTTTCTGCTTCTGTATATTTCGCATTTACTGCCTGCAATTCTGCATTGTCTCTTACACCTCTGTCATAAACGGACTCTTCTCTTTCCATTATGCCTTTTGCTATATCCATTGCGGTTTTTGTCTGAGTAACAGATGCGGAAGCATTTTCATATTCCGTCTGAACAGAGAGAAATTCTTTTTTTGATATTATTCCTGCTTTATATAATTTTTCACCTCTCTTCAGCTCTTCCTCTGATTTTACCAGGTTACTTTTTGCCCGTATATATTCACTTTCTGCCTCTGCAAAATTCATCTTTGCCTCATCAAGTGGCTTTTTACCGAATTCCCCTGTTTCTTCTATGGCTGTTATCTTTTTAAGTTCTGCCGAAGCAGATTTAAAATTTGCCTCTGCAGATTTTACATTTTCTTTCGCAGTAATAAATTTCGTTTTCCTGTCTGCCAGTTCTTCTTTTTTTGTTTCATAGGGAGGATCTGAAAAGGCTCCTGTCTTTGCCAGTTCTTTTTTTATTCTCAAATTTTCTGCTGCTATCTTTACCTTCTGAACTCCTCCCTGTAAATCTGCAATTGCTCTGGCCAGATCGGAACTGGATATAATAGAAAGAAGATCACCTTTATGCACATAATCTCCTAAATTTACCCTGATAAGTTTTACTTTTCCTCCCGTAACAGGAGTTATATTGACCAGAAGATTCGAATTTGCTATTACTTCTCCTATTGTTTCCATATAAGAAGGGACGCTGGAAGATTCAATTTTTTTTATTTTTAAATCTATAGACTCTTTAATTTCTTTTTCAAGTGTAACGAATTTACTGGCTTCTCCATGAACATGGCCTTCCTCTTTATGAGTTTCTTCTGTATGAGCATCTTTCTCCTGCGTTTCTTCTGTATGAGTATCTTTCCCCTCTGTTTTCTCTGTATGGGCATCTTCTACGTGAGTTTCCTCTGTATGAGTATGTTCTGTATGCTGTGCCTCTTTACATGCAGGAATAAACAGCAATAATAATAAAATTAAAAACAGCCTGATTAATCTCATAAATCCTCCTCCAGTTTGATTGAAGCAGCCCTTTCACATTTTGCGATAGCTCCGTAATATTTGTAGACAGCTTCTATATATTCTCTCTGTATTTCATTATATGTTTTCATTGCATCCATAAATTCCAGATATGAAAATGCTCCTTCTTCATATCCGTACTGAGCCTTCCATAGAAGATCATCGGAATTTACCAGTATTTTATTTCTGAAAGCTGTAACTAAACTTCTGGCTTCAGCCAATTCATAACAGGCTTTTTCCGCTTCCAGTTTCACCTGTATTTTTACAGATGATAACATGGCTTCTTCCTGTCTCTGGCCTGCTTCTGCCATATCTATCTGTGAGCCTATGGAACCATAATCGAAAACAGGAAGGGCGAACCTGAATACCACTCCGTTTTCCTCCGGTTCATGTTCTCTGTTTGAATCTCTTCTATAGGATACTATAAGATCTGGAAACCTCTCTCTTTTTGCCATACTGATTTCATATTCTTTCACAGATATTAATGCTTCCTGACCTTTTATAACAGGCCTTTTTGCAAGGGCTTCCTGTATAATTTCTTCCTCTTTTACTTCTTTTATTTTTATGCTGTTTATATCACCAACTGATATATCGATATTTTTTCTGTCATACTGTCCCATAATACTGAATATAGCTGATGCGGCAATCTTTAGTTGATTCTCTGCATGAATAAGAGCCTGTACCGCACGCGCTTCTTCAAGCTGAAAACGGAGGAATTCCGCCTGCGGAATATTGCCGAGATTATATTCTATTTCTGATTTTTCCAGTGCTTTTTTGAAAAGCTCTGTATTTTTTTCCTGAAGCTTATAAATTTCAAAAGCGGTGCAATAGTCATAGTATCTGAGCCTTGCCTGAAGGGAAGTTTCAAGAATTACCTCCTGTAACTGACATGCCTCATAAAAAGCCTCTCTTTCCGCCTTTTCGCCTTTTAGATGAAATTTCCCTGATATGTCAAATAACTGAGAGAGGAGTATATTTTCTTTCCTTTCTATAGAGCCTGTATTTGGGCCTATAACGAGTTCCGGATTCGGCCATGTGCCGCTTCCCCTGGCGGCAGCCTCGAAATATGCCAGTTTTTGTTTTGCAGCATTTATATCGGGATTTTTTTCTATGGTAATAGCTATAATATCTTCAACAGTCAATATATTCTCAGATGCACGGCATGGAGAAGTAAGAAGAAATATGCTCAATAAGAGAATAAAAAAAAATTGAAAGATGTTTATATAATCGTAACGCGTAACGCGTAACACGTTACGCGTGGTTTCATTACTCATCTTTTCACCATATACCCTTCGTTTTTTCACTCTTCACCCTTCAGGGCGTTTAGTAAAACTCCTCTGCTCACTTTTCACTCTTCACTTTTCACTAAATATTAATAAGCAATTCCATAAAACAGTGTTCAATATTCAAAACATGTTTCACTATTATGAGAAAACAAAAAAATAATATATAAAAACTTATATTTTTCAGTAATAACAGACGGGAAACATGGCTTGTAAAAAAAGAATTATTTTTTTTGCTGTATTCAATTAATTTTTCAAGTCTTAATCTGATAGAACTTTTTCCGAAACAGGAAAATGCGTAATTTTCATGAGGAGTTTCCGAAAGTTCTACTGTCTTGACAAGGGCCGATGCAACAGCAAGAGGATTCTTCGTATGAAAAACGGAAAATTTATCACATTCTAAATCTCTGTTTTTATCCCATTCTTTATAAAATTTCATAGGAAGAAAAAATAAAATACTGTTACATAATAATATGATAAGTCTTACAGGATTATCCCTGTTTATTATATGACATGCTTCATGATACATAAGACCTTCCAGTTCTCTGTCATTTAATGTTTCTGTTAATTTTTTCGGCACTATGACCACAGGATTAAAGATCCCTGTAATCCCTGTATATTTTACCGGTATATGTGCTTCCTGAAATTTTATGGAAGTTCCCAGTTTTTTGTTGATCTTCTCACCCGGTATATTAACTCTTTCCGATGTAATAATAAATCTTTTTGAGAGACTCCTGTAAAATATTCCTGTTGATACAAGCAGTGAACATATCTTCAGGCATGATACAATCATTAATATGACAGCAAGAACTTTAAGTATAATTACTGTATCTTTAGCTTCCCCCGGTACCGTATCAAGAGCTATATGGATTATTCCGTTTATCCCGGCACATCTCGTATGTCCGTCAAAAATATTATTGTCAGGACATTTACTCTGTTCCCAGTAAGTATAAAGTGTTATATAAGAAGAAATTAATACGGGAAATACTGTAATGAAAAGAAAATTTTTTGACAGGTTTTTAATAAAGAGATTTTTTATCTTTTCAAAAAAATAGAAAATTATCGTCGTAAATAAAGTAAAAAACAGAAAAAATAAATAAATAGAACTCAGAATATTAAGGATTTTCATTGTTTTTGTCCTGTTCCAATTCGGCTATTATATGGGAAAATTTTCTGACAACCTCCAGATCTTCAGGATCTTCCGGATTTGCAAAATAAGACATAAGAGGTTCTTTCATGTCAGAAAACAGACCTTTTAAGGTTTCCCTTATTATATGCTTTTCTAACCTTTTTTCAGTAACTTTCGGCCAGTAATTATAACCTTTCACTATTTTCTTTCTGGAAAGGATTCCTTTTTTATAAAGCCTGTCCATAGTGGTCATTACAGTTGTATAGGCTATATCTCTTTTGTCTTTTATTATGTCAAATACCTCTCTTACGGACAGTTCACCTTTTCCCCAGATAATCTCCATGATGTCTGCCTCCAGAAAACCGAGTGCTTTCCTTATACCGCTTTCCGATAGATGGAGATTTTCAAATTTAATATCCTGATTTTTCATAATATGACCTCATTTGAATATTATTAAAATAAATTTTAACATTTACATCTACTACTGTCAATAGTAGGTTTGAAACTACAAAAAATGATCTTATTATTATACAATCCGGTAAAGAAATGTTATAATATAATATCAAACTAACAAACATGATTGGTTCAATCACAACGAAGTATGAGAATTTGTTCCTCCCGTCACGCGTCACGCGTTACGCGTTACGATTCTCATATAAATAAATCTGCCGGGGGGGTCTGTATGGAAAAAGAAAGATATACGTTGAAAAATTTATTTCTTCCCAGATTAAGAGGAAGACCGTGGAGAGAAATACCTGCCATGCTTATGCTCAATCCTATAGTATGGCTCTGTGAAATTATTGTATGGCTTGTCTTTGCCATTGGCTCTACCTATCAGGCATCAGTTCTTGCGCCTCATCTTGATTTTGTAATAATTCTTGTAGCTACTGTAGCAACAATAGTATTTCCAGTTATTTATCTTTTATTTATGTGGTTACTGGATATTTTTGAAAGAGAACCTTTACGATTTATAATTTCTCTCTTCCTCTGGGGTGTTGCGTCGACAGGAGGAGCTTTTATAATAAATACTTTTCTCGGAATTATACTGGTGCTGATTGGTTCTCTCATAGGAGGAGAAACAGGGGCACAACTGGCAGCAGTTGTAGGCACAAGTGTTTTTATTGCTCCTGTTGTGGAGGAATGTCTGAAAGGTCTGGGAGTTATTATCATGGCAGGTCATCATGAGCTTGATGACACTTATGATGGTATTTTATTTGGTTTTTCAGTCGGTATAGGTTTTGCGGCAGTAGAGAATTTGTTTTATTTTTCTGCTGCTTTTAAAGAAGGTCAGACTACGGGACTGGAATTTTTATGGTTTGTACTTTACAGATCCATTATCTGTATGATAGGTCACGGGTGTTTTACTGCTACTACCGGTATTCTTATGGGATTTTTAAAAGGAAGAGGGCGATGGGCTAAATTTGCCCAGCTGGGAGGGTTTGTGGGGTTATTCGGTGCCATGCTGTTACATGGAATCTTTAACGCCGCAGCTATAGGTCAGGATATAACCCGGGCTGTCATATTCGGTAATTTTACTTATCCTCTTCCTATGTTTCATGGGCCTCTTATTTTTCTCATGGGTTTTATTTACTTTATTATAATTATCTTTGCTCTCATTGAATCCCGTGCAAGAGTTATCAGAGAAGATGCTTATGAAAAAGAAAGACAGAGACAGAAACAGCTCGAACAGAGTACGGGCAGACGTTGCAAAGATTGCAATACACCCCTTCCTTCAGGAAGAATTTGCTGTGATAAATGCGGAACTATGAATTAGTGAAAGGTGAAAAGTGAAAAGTGAAAAGAGTGATTAACTATTCACTATTCACTTTTCACTACTATTATGAACAGTTTTAAAACACAACTTCTTGCCCTCGTATCAGGCCTTATCCTGATGTTTATAATTATAATATTTCTTATTTTCAGGGGCATAGATAAAACCCGTCACGATCTGATACAGGTTAATAAGATTTATCTTGCTCAGATTACTCTCAAACTGGATCTGACTCTCTGGGAAGATAGTTTTTCTTCTATTCTGGAAAAGAACCTTTTCTCTAAATATGAAAAAGGTAAAAAAATAGGATTTCTTACAGTTTATTTCATAAAATTGCTTGAAGGTGAATTTACCGATTTTCCCGGAGTAGATTTTGGTTATTACGATAAAGAACTGGAAACCATACTTGGCTGCCCTCCTCCTCTCGGGCCTCCTCTGCCTCAGAAAAATCAGGATGAATCAACGTGGACATCAATTGAAACAAGTCTGAAGGCTGATGCTGTAAAAAAGCTCTCTGAAAAAATAACTATTGGAGAAGAGGATATTTTTATAAGTGAAAAACTCGGTAATAAATTTTTTCTTTTTTATATACATCCTCTTGTAAGACAGGGAAATCTTATAGGTACGACCTGGGCCATTATGGAATTTCGTGATTTTTACGAACCTTTTATGGCAAATATTCGAATAGCTTTTATTGTTATGATAGCAGGCATTCTTGCTGCTCTTGCTACAGGTAACAGGTTAAGAAAAGGCTTTGAATATATACAGGATGGCCTTCAGGAATTAAAGGTTGATCTTGGGTACAGATTTGAAAAGAGAGGCGGAGAAATAGGTGAGATAAGCAATGCCATTAACGAACTTGCTTCTACTCTGAGCAGGGTAAGAAGTTATACGGAATTGATACTTGAAGGTACGGGAGAAGGTGTTATAGCTCTCGATAAGGATTCAAAAGTAGTGTTCTTCAATAAATCGGCAGGAATTTTACTGAACATAAACAGAGAGAATGTTATAGAAAAAGATTATAGAGAAATTGTTACGGAAGAAAAAGATCTCTTACGAGAAACAATAGAAGATGCCCTTGCAGGTAAAAATAGAAATATTTTGAAAACTGTTTATAAATTGAATAACGGACAGGAAATACCACTTTCTATAAACAGTTTCTGTCTTGAAACCAGAGGGAGAGAGGGAGCAGTTATGATATTAAGGGATCTCTCCGATATGGAACGGCTGGAGAGAAAGCTCAGACAGACAGATAAACTTGCAGCTCTGGGAAAACTTGTAGCGGGAGTGGCTCATGAGATAAGAAATCCTATTGCATCTATAAGAGCAAACGTGCAGTTATGGCAAAAAAGGCTGGAAAAAACGCCTCCTTCAAAGGAAGCTCTTGATATGGTTATTGACGAAATAGACAGGCTTAACGGTATTGTTGAAAAATGGCTTATCTTCGCAAAATACAGAACTTCTTCCAGAGAGAATTATCAGGTAAATGAAGTGATAAAAAAAGCGGTAGAACTTATGAGGGTAGAAATTAAAAACAGGGATATAGATTTTTCGTGTGACATGGAAGAAGATATACCCTGTGTTTATATAAATCCACAGGAAATAGAACAGGTTATCATAAATCTTATGCAGAATTCTCTGGATATGCTTTCTGAAAACGGCAGTTTAACAGTAAAAAGCAGTTACGTGAAAGAAGATTCCCGCATAAAAGTTGAAGTGATTGATACAGGGCCAGGACTTCCTCTTGATATTCAGGGTAAGATATTTGATCCCTTCTTTACTACAAAAGAAGAAGGAACAGGCCTGGGCCTTGCCGTATGTTATGATATAATTACAGGACATAAAGGTACTATAGATTTTGAAACAGTTCTCGGTAAAGGAAGCACTTTTTATTTTACTATACCGGTCATTTTACATCCATAGTTTTGGGATCATATATGGAAAAGTTATTTTTTAAAGGTCTTATGTTGAATGTGTAAAGGGTATTGGCTTTAACTGTTATAATACCTGTTATGATATAATCTTCCAGACCCACGCAGAGCAGATATGTTTTACCCGGCATAAGCTCTCTTGTAAAAGTATCGTCTTTATTAAATAAACAGTCCATTTCTTTCAGTTCAGGCACAGTCGTTCCGGGAGTCAGTATGGCAACACAGGGATGGTATCCGTCGTTTATATTTACAAATTTAACCTTTGAACCATCAGCATTGGCAGAGCATTTCATTTCAGGACAACCTTCCATAGCTTTATTGATGATTGGTTCCCATATAGCTCTTTTTTTACTGTCAGAAATATCTGAAAGATATTGCTGTGCTTTAGAAAGTTCTTCATAAGATTTCATAAAATCATCTTCTGCATAACACATGGCAAGGCAATAATAAGCTTCGGCACATTTCTGATTACAGGAAATAGCTTTATTGAAGCATTCAATAGCTTTATCCAGGTCACCTTCTGAAAGAGCTTTTTTATTCCCTCCTGTTTTCCCCATGTACATTATACCTGTCTTATAAAGCATATAATAAGCATTGCCAAGCATAAAATATCCCTCAGGGGCATTATTGTTTACCTTCACATATTTCTCAAACTTTTCAATACTGCTTCTAAAATAGTCCTGAACCGTAGTTATATCATGGCGCCCGTAATTGCCGAAATATTCTGCCATAACGCCTATTCCTCTTCTATATTCCATTTTTCCTTTTTCAAGAGCCTGTCCTGCCAGGAATTTAATTATCAAAAAGTAAGCCCCGCCAATAATAAGAATTAAAATAGAAACAGTAATAATACGTTGTAAATAACTCTTTTTTGGCATAAAACACCTTCCTTTCTTTTATAGAACCGGGTGAACATTTCTGTGGTTTTATTTACTTTCTCCCAGGGCTTTCAGACATTTATCCCTGTAGTTTTTTGCATTTACATTGTTCGGATCTATTTTCAGTACTGTTTCATAACATGTGAGAGCATCTCTGTATTTTTTTAATATATAAAGGCAATTGCCCTTATTATATTGTGCCCTTATGTTTGCGCCATCTATCTGTAAAGCTCTGTCGTAACATCCTGCTGCATCGGAATATTTTCCTTCTTTATATGAATTATTTCCTTTTTCAACCCAGTAATCAGCAGTATTTTCCGGAAGTATGTAATTCTCACCATATAAAGCTTTTGCAGCTTTCTCTTTCTCCTGTTTTGCATAGGGATAGGTTGAATCTATAGATAACAGCTTATCATAACATTGAATGGCATTTTTATATTTACCCTGAAGATATAAGATTTTACCCTTTTCCATTAATGCCATTGTAAACTCAGGAGCAATCTCCAGAGCTTTATCATAACTTTTGATAGCTTCATCATATCTTTTTAAATCTCTCAGAGCATTACCTTTGCAGTAATAAACTTCCGCATCGCCCGGATCAATGGATATGGATTTATTAAAACAATCTACTGCCTGCTCGTATTTTCCTTCTGCCATTAATTTCCTTCCCTTACCGAGCCATTCAAGGGAAGGGACAGAACTGCTGTCAGCTACTTCCATTTTTTCAGTTTTAGCACCATAATCTAATTCATTACCACTGCATGGTAAGGAAAAAACAATCAATAAAATTAAAGTTATTATTAATTTTCCTGAGTGCATAAATCTTTACCTCCTCAATATAACTATTTATTCTTGAATATTCTATTCTTTCTCTTTTTTTTCCTGTAATTTTTTATAACCTCTGCAAAGTGATTGTTCATATACATCATATGACAGACATTTCTGACAGCCTTTATAGATTTCTTTCATAGTAGTTCTGAAAAGAACATGTTTAAATTATTCATTATTACTGACCCGGGGATAAGCATGTAATAAAAAAATTTCTTTCCGTCAGGCATTACAGGAGAATTGTGGATTTTTTGTAAAATAGTATAAAATTAACATAAAATTAACATAAAATTATTGAAATAAATAAAGGAAGAAACTATAATCAAATATATCAATAAATGGAGGTTTGACATGAAAATCAATAATTTAGTTTCTGAAATTCCGAAAAAGACAGGACTAATTCAAAATGTAAGAAAAGATGTTCTTCAGGAAGATAAATTTACAGAGTGCTCTTCTTCTGATTTATCTTCACTTAAAGACTTACACTTTCTGGATAAAGCACTTTTTAAAGAAACCTTTGGTGTAAGTGTTGAAGATGTAATTGACGGGAAAGTGGCTCCAGAAGATTTAAAGATAAAAGAAAAGAGAAAATTTTTTCATTTCCCTGAAAAAGAACTTTTATATCAACCACCTGCTTTTGGTGCATTATTGGGAGCTAGTTTTGGCGTTGTTCTGGGAACGGCTGGAACACTTTTTAAAGCTACTAACTCACCAGTGGGGTTTGCATGTACTACACTGATGGTTGGAGCTTTTGCATTGCAATTCGCCAGACAGAAAGCATATTACGGCAGTGACGAAAGCATAAAGTATGCCACTATGTCCAGACGCATCTCAAATGCACTGGAAATGACAGGAGAAATGGCTATGGGTTACTGCTTCGGAATTGGTGGCATAGCGGCGGCAGCAGCTCTGGGTGGGGCGGCAAATGCTGTCGGTTCGGCTCTGGGTTACTGTATGACCGGGAACCGTAATGACTGATGGAATATAAAAAAACTATCTGAAAAGTAATATTTGTATTACGCGTAAGGTTCTGTATCAACAAAATCTCCGAAGGGGAAAGATATGCTGTATTACTGACCTGAGCATAAGCCTTTAATAAACGTTTTCCTTTCGTCACACGTCACGCGTGACGAAAGCGTATATGTTATTATTTATGCTTACCTCAGTAACATTGAGTTGTAAATTAAATAAATGTAATAATTTGATAGCCTTCCGTTATTACTTTGATTCAGAAAAAACGGCTAAATTCCCAGGTTTTGTCAATTTAAAAAGCTAGATATTTCAAGGTTAATTCATAATTAAAGTATTAGCGAAACAGCATCAATATGACACCGGCAACCGGCAACCCGATTTAACCCTTTTTCAGACGTTCAATATCCTTTTTTGTTGCTTCCACATATTTTTGATTCTTTCTCTTTATTGCGAATTCATTGGCCTTTTGATATGCTCCAAGAGCTTTCTGTTTATCGCCCTTCTTTTCATAGGCTTTGGCTAGACCATAAAGTATTTGATCTGCATTTTTCGGTTTTAACTTTAATGCTCTGGAGTATTCTATTATAGATTTATCTGTCTGGCCTGTTTTATCGTAAAGTATGGCAAGATTGGTAATGGCCTGAATATTGGAACTGTTGGATTTTATGGCATCCTGGTAATTCTTGATGGCTTCTTCGTTTTTACCTGTACGGGCATTGGCTATACCCAGGTATGTAAGAGCCTGATCATAATCAGGTTTAATCTTGAGGGATTTATTATATTCCTGTATGGCTTCCTGATCATGTCCGGCTTTTGCATAGGCAAAACCGAGATTTGCATAGGCCTGATAGAATTTATTATCACATTGAAGAGCCAGTTTGTAAGCTTTAACGGCTTTATCTCCCTGCCCTGCTTTAATATACATCTGACCGAGATTGTCATATACCTTTGCTTCCTTCAGACCCAGTTCAAGTGCTTTTTCGAATGATGTAATTGCTTCCTGGGTTTTACCCTGGAAAGAACAGGCAAGACCCATATTAAAATAGGCCTGGCTGTTGGAACTGTCAAGGGCAATAGCCTTTTTGTACTGTCCTTCTGCATCGGCAATTTTACCGAGTTTTACATAAACAATACCGAGATTATTATAAATTTTCGGATCCTTAGGATCTATGTCTATAGCTTTTTCAAACTGTGCTGCTGCTTCTTCATATTTACCTGATTTTGTCGAAGCCACACCTGCATTGTAGTACATCTCTGATTTGTCTGTAGTAACAATCTTGAGTTTTTGAGATATTCTATCCAGTTCCTTGTTAACCATATTTATAGCATCTCTGTCTTTTAACTGTTCAACTATTTCACGGGCTTTCAGGAGACTTTCGTTTGCTTTATTTGTATGGCCTTTTTTATCATAAACAAGGGCAAGGTTGTAATAAGCCTGGGCATCATTTGGTGTAAGTGATAAAACCTTCTGATATTCTTCTATCGCACTGTCAGGTTCCCCTGTTTCATCAAGGCAGCTTGCCATATAGTAATGGGCAAGATGATCCTTATCATCCAGTTCTACAGCTCTCCTGAATTCTACCAGTGCTTCTTTATATTGTTTTGTTTTTGTATAGGCTATACCCAGGTTTCTTCTTATTTCCACATCATCAGGAGTGATTTCTATTGCGGCTTTATACTCTTCTATTGCCTCTGTGAAATTATCTTTATAGAACAATGCCAGTGCGATGTGGTAATGGCTTTTTGCATCTTTCGGATTGAAAGACAGGGCTTTTTTGAAAGATTTTATTGCCGCATCAAACTGTTCCATCTGCGAATAAGCCATACCTATATTTCTATAAGCAGGTGCAAATTTCGGATTTAATTTTATTGCCTGCTGATATTCTTTTATTGCAAGGTCGTATCTTTCCTGTCTCATATAGGCTATACCCAGGTTGTATCTTGCTGCAGAATGTTTCGGGTTATGGGTTGCAGCTTTCTGATAACTTTCTATTGCCTTATCCAGTTCGCCAACCTTTGCATAGGCAAGGCCAAGATTGTAATAACCCTGTGCGTAGGAAGGATTAAGTTTTATAGCTTTCTGATATTGACTGATTGCTTCTTCATATTTATCCATTTTGGAATAGGCAATACCTAAATTTCCGTACGATAGATAATAGGTTGAGTCCAGATCGATAGATTTTTTATAGGCTTTAATGGCAGGACCTATGGCATTTTTCTGGGCATAAGCAAGCCCGAGATTGCAATAACTGTGCGAATCATTCGGGTCAATTCTTATAGCTTTTTTATATTCAACTATAGCGTTATCAATCTTTCCGAGCTGTGCGTATGCAAGTCCCAGGTTATAATGTATTTGACTGTCATTGGAGTCAAGTTCCAGTGCTTTTCTATAACAGACTATGGACTCATTTATTTTTCCCATCTTTCCGCAGGCTATGCCCAGATTAAGATGAGCTTTCCCGTTGTCAGGTGATAATTCTATGGCTTTTTGATACTGACTTATTGCAAGGTCCATTCTGCCTGCTTTCATAAAGACCCTGCCAAGCTCAAAATATGCAGGACCATAGGTTTTATCCTTTCTAATTATATGTTGAAATTCTTCAACAGCCGCATTATATTCCTTTATATTATAAAGACATAAAGCCAGGTTATATCTGGCATCAAGATTGTGCTCATTTAAATTAATAGCAGTTTGAAGATGAGGTATTGCTTCATCAAATCTCTCAAGTTTTATAAGAGAAACGCCAAGTCTGGTAAGCATATCAGGCCTGGGCTCTATAAGGTCCAGAAGTTTTTGATAAAGTTCTATTGCCGGTTCGTAATCCTGGTTTTCATAGTGAACAGATGAAAGTGCTTCCAGAGCCGGTATATTACAGGCATCTATATCCAGAATTTTTTCATATTCTCTTCTGGCATTATCATCCTGGCCTGCTTTAGAGTATATGGAAGCCATTCCTATGCGTATATCCAGGTCTTCCGGTTTTAATCCTGCGAGCTTTGAATACTGCTCTATTGCTTCATCGGTTTTATCGATTTTTTCATAAAGATTTCCAAGCTGTTTCCTTGACTCCAGATGTCCTGGATATTTATTTATAACTCTTTTAAATTCTTCTATGGCATCTTCATATTTACTGAGCTGTGCATAGGCCAGACCAAGATCAAAATGTACCTGAACATCAGCAGGTGTACTTTCATAAATCTCTACCTTATCTTCTTCGTATAAAGATTTTTTGTCTTCTTTCACCGGTACAGTATATGTTTCTTCTTCTTCTTCTTCCTCCGGCGGTGTTTCTTCTTCTTCATCTGGCTCCTGTATCTCTACTTCTGCAAACTCTTCTTCCTCTTCTTCTTTCAAAGTCTCTTCTTCTTCCACAGGCAGTTGTATGAGATCGTCTTCTTCCTCTTCTTCCTCTTCTTCCTCTTGAGGAGGTTTTTCTTCCTCTTCATCTTCCTCTTCCACTATTTCTATTTTCCTTTTCATACTATCTTCGGCAAGCCTTAATATCTCATCTACATCCATACTGTCTTTTTCTTCTACTACTTTTTCTTTTACTACTTTTTCTTCTTCATGGGGAGATTCTTCAACTGTTTTTTCCTCTTCGTAAGTACCTCCGGCAAGCCTCAGAATTTCATCTACGTCTATTTCTTTTTCTTCCTCTTCTTCTCCGGCCTCTTCTCTGATCTCTTCTGTTTTAAATTCCCTGACAGGTTCTTCTCTGACTTCTTCTATTCTTCTGGTTTCCTGTACACGTTCTATTACTCTTCCACTAAGTCTTCCAAGTTCTCTTTTTATGTTCTCCTCTAATTTATAATCATTCCTGACCAGGCTTAAAGCTTTTTCCAGATTATCTTTAGCCATATCTTTCATACCCTGAGAATCGTAAACAATGCCTAAATGATAATAGGCAAGGCTGTCTTCAGGATGTATGTGTATAACCTTTTCAATTTGAGATATGGCAAGATCGTATTTGCCCTGTTTACTGTAAACAAGGCCTATATTTAAGTTTGCTTCTTTATGACTGAGTTCTGAAGCTATTACAAGTTTGAATTCCGCAAGAGCTCTATCCAGTTCATTCTTTTTAAGGTAAGTTTCTCCGAGTTTACAATGAGCTTCTGTCATATTAGGAGACTGTTCCAGGGCATTTTTATATTCATCAATGGCCATATCTGTTTTACCCTGGGCCAGATAAGTATTTCCAAGGGAAACTCTCGCATCTACAAAATCCGGCTCGAAATCAAGGGCTTTTCTATAGCTTACAACTGCTTTTTCATATTCTCCTATTTTGGAATGTGCTTCTCCCAGTCTATAATGGGGCATAAACTGGTTCGGATTTAATACAAGGCTTTCCTGGTAATGTTGAATTGCAGAGGTTATCTGATTCTGTTTTTCGTAGGCAGCTCCAAGATTGAGATGGCATACAGGATCATGAGGATTTTTCTCCAGAACTCTCTGGAAAACCTTTATAGCTCTGTCAAACTTTTGCAGATTTATATAGGCGAGACCTAAATTTTTATAAGTATTTTCATTTTCTTCATTGATTTCTATTGCTTTGTTATATTGTTCTATAGCTTCCTCATTTCTTCCCATATCTGCATATACTTTACCGAGATCACAGTAAGCCTGATCGAATTCAGGTGCGAGTTCTATGGCTTTCTGGAAATATTCAAGGGCTTTTTCCGGATTATTACGGTTAACTGCATAGAATTTAGCCAGTTGATAATTTGCTCTGGCATGTTTCGGATCCAGATTGGTAGTTTTTAGATAATATTCAAAGGCATAGTCGTCCTCGGATTGAAGGTCATAACATACGCCGAGCTGGAAATGGGCATCTACATGATTGGGATTAAGTTCTGTAACCTTCAGGAAACAATCTATAGCCTGTTCGAATTTTGCAAGATGGGTATAGGTAATACCAAGTTGGAAATAGGAATTCTGGTCATTCGGGTTCAGATTTATAGCTCTTGTAAATTCCTGTATGGCAGAATCATATTCTTCCATATTGCTCCATGATATGCCGAGATGATAATGAGTAAGGGCATCATTTGGTTTAAGGTCTATGGCTTTATGAAAACTGCTTATTGCCTGCTCATAGAGTCCTTCTTTATTATATGCAAGCCCAATGTTAAAATGAGCATAGGCATCCTGAGGGTTTAAATCTATAGTAACTTTAAAATGTTCTATAGCCTGTCCATATTCCTCCTGTGTGTTGTATGCCATGGCCAGATGATAATGTGCATAGGCATCATTCGGGTCTATTTCAATAGATTTTCTTAAATTTTCTATTGCCATGTTATGCTGACCGAGTTTTGTATAGACCATTCCAAGGTTGAAATATGCTTCCGTATACTGGGGATCTAATTCTATTGCTTCCTGATACATTTGAACGGCAAAATCGAGCTGGAATTTTTTCTCGCATACCTGGGCAAGATAAAAACGTGGTTTAGGATTATTCGGATCTAAATCTATGGCTCTCTGTAATTCTCTTATGGCAAGGTTTAATTTATGCTGTTTCTCATAAATAATGGCAAGGCTGAAATTAACCTTTGCATTATCAGGCTGTATGGCTAAAGACTTTTCATATTCTTTTACGGCAAGAGGGAGTCTGTTCTGTTTTTCATATACAATACCAAGATTGTAATGAGCTTCTCCATAGGCAGGATTTAACTCCAGAGCTTTTTTAAAGTGTTTGGCTGCTTCATTATAATCGCCGAGACGTAGATAAGCCATACCTCCGCCACTGAAAGCTTCCCATAATTTATGATTTAATTCTATGGCTCTTTTATATCTCTCCAGGGCTTTTCTGAAGTCTCCGAAGCAGAACTGGGCAAAACCAAGATTGTAATGAGCATAACTGTCATCATGATCAGAACTTACGGGCTGCTTAAAATTCTTTATGGCTTTTTCTGTTCTTTCTTTATAAAATTGAGCGACTTCCGGTTCATATAATCTTTCAGGAAGCATGGGATCCAGGTCTATTGCTATCTGCCATTCGTTTTTTGCGAGTTCAAGTTCATCAAGAGTTGCATAGCATAACCCCAGATTAAAATGAGCAGGTGCAAAATTGGGTTGAATTTCAATACACCTTTTATATTCTTTTATAGCAGAACTTACATTATTATCAGAATCATAAGCAAGAGCCAGACCGTAATGTGCTTCAAGATTGGTTTCATCAACAGATATAATAGTTTGAAATTTCTTGACTGATTGCCCGAGGAGAGAACCTGTAGATATAGCCATAGTACATCCTAACCTTTCTAAAAATATAATTAAGCAACTTTAAAGTAAATATTTTAATTCGTTATTTATCTCTTTATTCCTTCTGTTACTTAATAGTTTCAAAAATTATATAGATCGTGACGCGTAACGCGTAACGCGTGACGGGATTATACAATATTTATTCTTATCTCAGTTAAAATATAACTTTCTCAACTCCTACTTTTTTAAGAAGGATATTTAACAATATGATTGAATAGTTTCTGAATAGAAATTACGATTGATTGCACCGGATCCTTACGTCACTATTTTAAATCTTAAGAGGTGAGAAGTGAAGAGTGAAAAGTGAAAAGTGAAAAGTGAAGAGTGAAGGGTGAAGAGTGAAGAGTGAAGAGTGAAGGGTGATAATAAATCACGCATCACGCATCACGCATCACGCATCACGCATCACGCATCACGCATCACGCATTACTCTTCACCTGAAGAAATTGATTAAAGGCAAAGAAATTAATCTCTGGGCTCTGGAAAGGTATGACCTTCTTGAATACCTCAAGTGGTCAAATGATAGAGAATTAATACATTTAACAGGAATGCCTGTTTTACCTAAATCAATGAATGAACTTGAAAACTGGTATCTACAGGCCATAAAAAATCCGGGTAATAAATTTTTCGCAATAAGAACAAAAGATGGGGAATATATAGGTAATATAGAATTAAATTCCATTGATTGGATAAATAGAAATCTGGAAATAGGTATTCTTATTGGCAAAAAGGAATTTCGTGGTAAAGGCCTCGGACTTGATGCAACTCTTACAGTATTGCATTTTATATTTGAACAGTTAAATTTCCACAGAGTCTATCTTTCTGTTATAATTTATAATAAACAGGCGATAAATCTTTATGAAAAATGCGGTTTTAAAAAAGAAGGCGTAAAAAGAGAAGCTTTTCTCTACAGGGGGCAATATGTAGATATCATTGAAATGGCTCTGCTGAAATATGAATTTGAAGAAATTAAAAATAACAGGTTTAAAGATTTTTTTGAAGAAATTTTAAAGAAGTGAAAAGTGAAAAGTGAATGGATATTACTGACTTCTACTCACTATTTATTTTTCACAGATTAAAGGAGTAATGTTATGGTAAGAACAATAGAATTTATTGACGGAACTGTTAAAATGATAGATCAGACAAAACTTCCTCTTATAAAAGAGTGGGTTATATGTAAAACTTATGAAGAAGTAGCAGATTCAATAAAAAAAATGCATATAAGGGGGGCACCTGCCATAGGGGTTGCAGCTGCCTACGGTATGGCTCTCTGCGGGCAGAATTCTCATGCTGGTAATCTAGAGGAACTTATGAATGATCTGTCTAAAAGTGCTGTTGTTTTAAGGGAAAGCCGTCCCACCGCTGTAAATCTTTTCTGGGCTATTGAGAGAATGCTTGAAGTGGCAAATAATTCTATTTCATCTTCTTCTATTTCATCTTCTTCTATTTCATCTTCTTCTATTTCATCTTCTTCTATTTCATCTTCTTCTATTTCATCTTCTTCTATTTCATCTTCTTCTATTTCATCTTCTTCTATTTCATCTTCTTCTATTTCATCTTCTTCTATTGAAGAAATTAAAAAGATACTTATAGAAGAAGCGAAACATATTGAACTGGAAGATGCTTCTATATGCAGAGAAATAGGAAGAGTAGGAGCAGAAGTAATACCTTCTAAGGCCAGTATATTAACCCATTGTAATGCCGGAGCGCTGGCTACAGCCGATTACGGAACGGCTCTCGGTGTAATAAGAGCCGCTCATGAACAGGGAAAGAAGATACATGTCTTTGTAGATGAAACGAGACCTTATCTTCAGGGGGCAAGGCTTACTGCATGGGAACTTATGGAAGAAGGTATAAATATGAGCCTTATAACAGATAATATGGCAGGCCACTTTATGAGCCGTCATATGGTTGACCTGGTCATACTGGGAGCCGATAGAATTGCGGCAAATGGTGATTTTGTGAATAAAATAGGCACCTATTCCCTGGCAGTGCTTGCAAAAGAAAATAATATACCATTTTATTCTGCAGCTCCTATTTCTACCTTTGACATAACCCTCAAGTCAGGTCTTGAGATTCCAATTGAAGAAAGAAATTCCCGTGAAGTTACTCATATCTTTGATATGCAGATAGCACCTCATGGAGTAAATGTGAGAAATCCTTCATTTGATATGACTCCTAACAGATATCTCACGGGAATAATAACTGAAAGAGGTATAATAAAACCTCCTTTTGAAGAAAATATAAGGAAAATCGTAACAGGTAACAAGTAACGCGTAATGAGTCTGTTCTTTACGCGTTACCCGTTACGCGTTACGCGTTACGTTTATTATGGATTATTTAAAAGCACTATCAGAGGACGGACTGAAAAATATCTCTAAAAGTAATGTTATTTTACTTTACGGAGATCAGGAAATCCTCATGGAAGAACTTCTTGAAAAAATACTGGATGAAACTGTCGATAGTTCTTTCAGAGATTTTGATTATATTCTGTTAACGGCTGACTCCCTTAAAGGTGAAAAAGAAGAAGGTGAAAAAGCTCTTACTGTAAGTGATATAATAGAACACCTCGAAGCTTTCCCTTTCGGAAAAGGTAAAAAAGTCGTAGCAGTAAGGAATATAGAAAAACTGGATATGAATCAGAAAAATACTCTGGCAGGTTATGTTTTGACCATTGCTCCTGCATCTCTTCTTGTACTTATGGCAACAGGTAAAGCAAAAGCCGGTGTATCTTCTTTACTTGGAGCTAAACTGGAAAAAAGCCTGAAATCCAGAACTGTTATAAACTGTACCTTGAAATCGAATGAGATGGTTAAATGGGTTATTCAGAAAACTGCCATGCTTACCGGTAAGACAATAGGCCAGGAAGACAGTGCCTATTTACTTAAAAGATCAGGTACAGATCTCAGATATATAACAAAGGAACTTGAAAAACTTTCGTCTTTCGTAGAACCTGAATTCAGAATAAATAAAGAAGCTATAGATATGTGCTGCCATCAGGAAGCTCAGTCAGGTGTATTTGAACTGACTGATGCAGTAGGCCTGGGACAGACTATGAGGGCTCTCGGTATATTTTCAGAATTGATGAAACAGCAGGAAGAACCTCTTAAATTGCTTGCCCTCTTAAGTAATCACTTTAACCTCATAAAACAGGTAAGGGAGTTAAAAGAGAAGAGAATAGGCCCTGCAGGCATAACATCTCTTTTACAAAAAATGGGAGAACATCCTTATAGAGTACAGAAAGCTATGGACATCAAGTATTTCTCACTTAATGGCCTGAGAAAAGCTCACAGATGGCTTCTTGAAGCAGATATAAGTATAAAGACAGGCCGTCAGGATCCTGAACATGTAATGGAACTGCTTATAATACTCCTCTGTCAGGAAGCGGCCAGGATGAAAGCCAGATAATAGATATGTAACATGTAATGTCAGTGTCCTGACTACTCACTATTCACTTTTCACTAAATAAAAACTACCCCTCCGTAGCCGACAAAACTGGTTGCTTCTCCCATAGAAGGTATTTCGTCATGGCTGGTAGTATATTTAAGGAGTTTCCCTTCTTTTGCACCGAGAACTCTTACTGCACTCATTGTTGCCGTAATGGCACCTGCACCGCATGCATTGCCGGATTTGTCTGTCTCGGGAACTATTTCTTCCGATTTCATGGCAATCATAAGATCAACAATTTTTTTATCATTTACATTTCTAACCCATTCGAGCGCTTCATTGCCGATTCCTTTTTCAAGCTGGCCGTAATGCATACCATAATGGGTCAGATCTGTAGAACCTATAACGACAACCTCTTTATTGTAATGGGCGAGGATTTGAGCTGTTATTTCTCCTGTCTGTAAAGCACGTTTATCAGGCGGTACCATAACAGGTATTATCTGAGATTCCGGGAAGAGATATTTTATGAAAGGCAACTGTACTTCGATGGAATGTTCTTTTTTATGTGGTGCCGTATTTTCAACTATCAATCCTTTGCTTTCTTTAATTATATCTTCTGCAAGAGATTGATTTACTTCTATATTACCCAGCGGAGTTTCCCACGGTCCTTCTCTCCAGATAGAAGGCCCTGAAATACCATAGACATGAACTGCACCGAATATAAGAAAGAGGGGGGCAGTAGCCTGCTGTTTTATTGCCTGAAATACCAGTCCTGCAGTACTTCCAGAATAAACCCATCCTGCATGGGGGACTATACCGCCAAGTATTTTACTCTCTATTTTCTCTGTGAGATGTTCTTTTTGCAGACACTCTTTAAGTTCTGCAAGACATTGTTCTTTATCTTCCGGATAAAATCTTCCCGATACAACAGATTTTCTCAACATTTTAAATAACCTCCTTTTACAGTGAATAGTGAGTGGTGAATAGTGAATGTTTCTTAACTCACCACTCACCATTCACCACTCACTACCATAGCCCGCCTTAGAGGACTCGAACCTCCGACCTGCGGATCCGGAATCCGACGCTCTATCCAACTGAGCTAAAGGCGGATGTAACTGATCTCTCAACCAGACTGTAACACTGGTTTCGATGGGTTTTACATGCAGGCTACAGTACTGGTATAACACCATCATTATATCCGAGAAGTTTACTGTAGTCAATATTAGAAGGAATAAGTTCAAATCATATAAAAATTGTCTCAAAAAATAGAATGTTTACCCTGTATGGTTGAAAAAAATACAATATGTTACAAATATTTAACAAAATATTATTGTTTTATGTCTTTTCATATTCTATAATTATTTTATTAAATGTTAGGAGGTATATTATGAAAATTAATAATACTGGTAATCAACCGGCTTTATCTATTGCAGATAATAAAAAAAATATTCCCAACAATTCACCTGAACCGCAGGATAAGGTAACTATAGGGAGCAATACACCTGATAGTCAGAGTAAAGATGGGTTCGAACAATTACTGACAGGGAAAACTTCAAAAGATGAATTATTAAAAGAACTTAAGAAGGAAATGTCTGCAGGTACAATAACTCTTGATGAAATAAAAAATCTCGAAGAAAAACCTGTAAAAGAAGAAAAAGATTACAAGCTTGATTTATACAGAAAAATTCAGAATGGAGCAATGCAGGAAAATAACTTTGATGAAGAACACTTCCTGAATACCTTGATGTCTGCTCCGAAAGTCAATGAAAAACAATATATGTTGATTGGCAAACTTTTTGATAGATCTCAATACAATAATAATATTACAGAAGAAGATTTGAGTATTGCAGTGCTCCGTAATCCCGAAATTTCTGACGAACAGTTTAAAGTATTAAATCATATTCTTGATAGAACATGTTATGATAATAACCTTGAGGAAGATTATGTATTTAAGGCTGTTCTTGGAAAAAAAGATATGAGTGAATATCAGGGCAGTGTTGTAAATACTATAATAGATTATACCAGATATGAAAATGATATTGATGAAGATAATGTTGTTTATAATGTTCTTAGTTCCAGATACATATCTAAACATCATGTATCTCTTTTAAATCATCTTATGATGCATGCAAGACAGAAAAATGATTTTGATGAAGAATATGCCTTTAAATTAGTTTGTAATACCCGTGAACTTTCAGAGATGAAAGTGGAATTATGTAAGGAAGCTTTTGACAGAGCACGCTATGAAAATGGTATTGATGATACGAACAATTTTGTTCGCATTTTAAATAGTTAAAAACATAACTTCCTATGTTTTATTGTAAGGTATTTTGTGTAAATACCATTCTATTTTGAACTTTATGGTAAGTATACAGATTACCTTACACTTGTTTACCGGAAAATCAATGTCAATTAAATATGAACATTGAAGATTTCATCCGGCCAAATATAAAATAGAAATTGATCAATTAATATATTAATGTTATAATATCGACAATTTAATATCTATTTTATAAGTGACAGGTAATTGATACAATGGAAATCCTTAAAGAAATAGCGGGAGTAATAAAAAAAGAAGATAATTTTCTTATTACGTCTCATGTAAGGCCAGATGGTGATTGTATCGGAAGCGAGATAGCCATGGGCCTTATACTTGAAAAACTTGGCAAGAAATTTGAAATCATAAACCCTGATTGTCCGAAGAAAAGATTCGATTTCCTCCCTTTATTCGATAAAATAAGGTCATCGTGGGATAAAGAAGAATTATATAATGTATCTATCGTCCTCGACTGCGGAAAATGGAGCAGAATAGAAGGTGTAGCTTCTATTGCCAGCAAATCTCCTGTTATTATTAATATGGATCATCACAGGGATTCTGCCGGAATAGGTAATTTAAATTATATAAATCACTCTGCTTCTTCTACAGGAGAAATTGTTTTTTCTCTTCTCTCGTATATGAATATGGAAGTAGATGAACCTCTTGCTGAAAGTATATATACCGCTATAGTTACAGATACCGGTAGATTCAGATATTCCAATACTACTCCTGAAACTCACAGAATAGCTGCAAAACTTCTTGAAAAAGGGATTTCTCCGGAAGTTATATATACCAGAATAATGGCACAGGAAACTCCCGGTTCACTCAGACTTTATTCGGAAATAAATAAGACACTCCTTGTTGATCATATCTGTAAAACAGCTTCCTATACAGTAACGGAAAAATTGCAGGAAGATTTTTCTCTCCACTCCATTGAACTGGAAAGTGACAGGCTCTTTGATGAACTCAGAACCCTGAAGGACTTTGAAATTTTTATTCTCTTTACGGAAATGCCTGAAGGACATGTGAGGGCAAGTTTCAGATCCAATAATGGTATTGATGTCAGTCCGGTTGCAAGGTTTTTTGGCGGAGGAGGCCACAGACAGGCATGTAGCTGCATAATAAAAGGAAATCTGGATGCAGTCCAACATAAGGTAATGGAAAACCTGAAGGAAACCACGTCTCACTGGTGAGAACAGCATTATTAGTTCCATTTTATATTGATAATAATTCTTATGGTCAGTATAATTTATTATATAAATATCATAAAATATAGGAGTAATAATAAATATTCAGGGTAAAATTATGTAAGTAACATATTACATCCCGTCATGCGTTATCCGTCACGCGTTACGATTAAATAAAGAGGATATCATTAATGGAAGAACAAACAAAAGGTACAATACTTGTAATTGATGACTCCAGCGCTATAGTACTACTTATTTCTACTATACTCAGAGAAGAAAAGTATAATGTAATTAGTGCATTTACAGGAGAAGAAGGTGTAGTTAAAGCTACTGAATATAAACCTGATCTTATTATACTCGATGTTATGATGCCGGGTATGGACGGTTTTGAAACATGTGTAAGATTGAAAGCAGATCGTGTGACAAAAGATATACCTGTCATTATAGTTACTGCAGTAAATGATACACCGAGCAAGGTCTCCGGTCTTAAGGCAGGGGCGTCTGATTATCTGACAAAACCCTTTAACGCTCATGAATTACTTGCAAGAGTCGGTTCTCAAATGCGTATAAAAATACTTCATGATGAGTTAAAAGCCAGCAATATCCGGCTTACTATGGCTTATACAGAATTGAAAGAAACTCAGGCCCAGATGGTGCAGATGGCAAAACTGTCGGCTCTGGGAGAAATGATAGCCGGGATAGCTCATGAATTGAATAATCCTCTTACAGGTATAATAGGTTATACGGAACTATTACTATCTAGCCAGGAAACTGATAAGTTTCGTAATAAACTTGAAAAGATTCATAAACAGGCAGAAAGATGCAGAAAAATAATACATAACCTTCTGAGTTTTTCCAAAGAGCAGGCACCGGAAAAGGCTATGTGTTCCGTAAATAATATGATTGTTCAGGTTCTGGACCTGGTAAGATATCAGTTTACTGCAGACGGAATTATTGTAAATACTAACTTTGATGAAAATATCCCTGCTATTATGCTGGACAGAAATCAGATACAGCAGGTCTTTTTTAATATAATTAATAATGCCCATCAGGCTATGAAACATATAGACAGAGACAGAACACTTACTGTTTCAACTTTTATTGATAGGGATATGGTCAGGGTTGATATAGAAGATACAGGAACCGGTATAGCACCTGAAAATATGGATAAAATTTTTGATCCCTTTTTCAGTACCAAAAATGTAGGAGAAGGTGCAGGCCTCGGATTGAGTATATGTTACGGTATTGTTAAAAAACATAACGGGAATATAAAGGTTAAAAGTATTGTTAATAAAGGCAGTATCTTTACCGTAGAGTTACCTTTTTCACAACAAAATGAATATTCTCATCACGATAAAGAGAATGTAAAAGTCTATATAAAAAAGTCTGTTTTAATTATTGATGATGAGGAAGTAATCAGAGAGGTTGTATGTAATGCTATTGAAAATCTCGGCCATCATGCAGATGGTTTCGGTGAAGTAAAAATTGCCCTTGAAGCCATAGAAAAGAAACATTACGACTTAATCTTATCTGATATAAAAATGCCTGATATAGACGGAAAAGGACTTTATGAATCTCTCAAAGAGAAGAATTCCGTCCTTGCCGAAAAACTTATCTTTATGAGCGGAGATACTATGGGGCTGAAAGATGAATTCCTCCAGCAATTTAAAGACAGGATTATAGATAAACCATTTTCAATAGCCACGTTACAGGACAGAATAAATGAGTTTCTTTCCAGAACTTTATAAACCTTTATAAGCTTAATTTGACGCAGAATTTATGATTGAAAAAAAGGATTTGTATCTATTTCTTCTTTAACGGTACTTCCGCCTCCATGTCCCGGATAGACTGAGGTAGAACCCGGTAGAGAAAAGATTTTTGTCTTTACACTGTCTATAAGAGTTTCGTAATTACCTCCCGGTAAATCTGTTCTTCCTATAGAACCTGCAAATAGAAGATCTCCTACAAATATTTTATCTCCCGTGTAATAAGATACTCCCCCAGGAGAATGACCGGGTGTATGTATTACTTTGATAGTATAGTTCCCCATTTTCAGTTCGTCTCCGTCTTCAATCAATCTGTCTGCAGGGGGCACACTATCTATATTGAAGCCGAAAAAGAGAGCATGATGAGCTCCTTCTTTAAGCATAACTTCGTCATTTTTATGAATACATACAGGGCTGTCGATAAGTTCCTTTAATTTTTTTAATCCTCCTGTATGGTCAAAATGACCATGAGTAATTAAAATCCATTTGACTTTTAAATTTAACCTGTCAATAGAATTTTTTATTTTCTCCGAATGTCCTCCCGGATCTATAACAACAGCTTCTTTTGTTTCTTCGCAACCGAGTATATAGCAATTCACATCAAGAGGACCTACATGTAATTCTTCAAATAACATAAGCTGTAATCTCCGTAAGAAATTTCTCTCTGAATTTTGTATGAAATTATCACTGAAACAGGAAATTTTCGACTGTGTCATAAATTCTGTGTAAATCTATGGTGAAGCCTTATTTCATGTTAAGTTTACACAAAACATCTTATACTATCGGAATGTTCAAGTTTTATTTGTATCTGTAAGTAATTCTTCCTCTGGTGAGATCATAAGGTGAAAGTTCTACTTTAACCATATCTCCGGGAAGGATACGTATGAAATGCATTCTTATTTTTCCTGATACATGGGCAAGAACCTGATGTCCGTTTTCCAGTTCGATTTTAAACATAGCATTTGGCAGGGCTTCCATTACTTTCCCTTCCACTTCAATAGCTTCTTCTTTTGCCATAAATACCTCCTTAAATACAGGTCATTAAAGATTGTAGAGTGATTATATCCTTTATAAAATGTAAAGTCAATAGACCTGTGAGAAGTAACAGTGAAAAGTAATTAATGTCTTATTTTATTCACTATTCACTACTCACTACTTAGAGCCTATCCGAAAAGTCATCAAATACCTTCCGGTTGGTGAGGCTCTTCCGAAAAATCTATAATCCTCGTGCAAAACAGCATGCCTTTAAAGGCTGCTACGCTATTACATTTATTTAATTTACAAATTACTGTTAATACGGTATATATTTTGTCCTTCGGAGACTTCGTTGCTCCAGAGCCTCACCCACCGGAAGTGGTGTACAATAAATATTACTTTTCGGATAGATTCTTAATAAATTAAAGAGATTATTTCTTTACATTACTCACTGATTTCCTTTCGGAAGCTAGTTCCATTCGGAACAGGGTCAGTTCCCAGGAAATCTCCCACGGTAGCGGCAATATCTGCAAAACTTTCTCTTACACTGAGATTGACTCCCTTTTTTATGTTTTTTCCGTATACAAGAAGAGGTATATGTTCTCTTGTATGATCCGTTCCGGGGAATGTGGGATCACAGCCATGATCTGCAGTAATAATCAGTAGATCATTGTCTTTCATTGCATTTATCAGTTCAGGGAGTCTTTCGTCAAATTCCTTTAAAGCATTTGCATATCCTTCCGTATCATTTCTGTGTCCGTAGAGCATGTCAAAATCCACAAGGTTTGTGAATATGAGTCCTTCTTTTACTGATTTCATAAAATCAAGGGTTTTATTTATTCCGTCCTGATTGCTCACAGTAGAAACTGTTTCAGATACACCCTGGCCTGTAAATATATCATATATTTTCCCGACTCCGTAAACCTTCAGACCTTTTTTATTTATCAGATCAAGCACTGTTTCGCCTGACGGTTTCAGCGCATAATCATGACGGCGGGGAGTTCTTTTAAATTCTCCCGGTTCCCCGATAAAAGGCCTTGCTATTACACGGCATACGGAGTGTTTTCCCATAAGAAGGGCTCTTGTTTTTTTGCATATGCTGTAAAGTTCCTCTATGGGAACAATATCTTCATGGGCCGCTATCTGGAATACGCTGTCTGCAGAGGTGTAAACTATGAGATTTCCTGTCTTTACATGTTCTTCTCCCAGTTCTTTTATTATTTCCGTTCCCGATGCGGCTTTATTTCCTATTGCTTTTCTTCCCGTTGCCTCTTCAAAAGCCTTTATTACTTCTTCCGGGAACCCGTCGGGATAGGTTGGGAATGGCACTTCGAGCTTGAGGCCTGCTATTTCCCAGTGTCCTGTCGTTGTATCTTTACCTGCAGAGAGTTCGGCCATTTTGCCGTAACAACCGTCAGGACAGGTAACAGGCGGAACTCCTTTTATTTCAGCAATATTACCGAGACCGAGTTTACCGAGATTGGGGGTTTTGAGTCCTCCTATGGCTTTTGCTATATTTACTATCGTATTTGCCCCCACATCACCGTATTTAGCCGCATCCGGCAGTTCCCCTATACCTGCACTGTCAAGTACTATTAAGATTATTCTGTTAATTTCCACAGTCTTTCCTCCTGTATGAAAAGGATTTATATTAGAATCGTAACGCGTAACGCGTAACGCGTAACGCGAGGAATAGATTCTTGTTTGTTGTGCCTCCCATGGTCATGACACTTTATAATATTTCTTATTTTACCACAGTTCCGATATTTTTCCAATTTTTAAAATAAATTAAGCTGTTCAATATTTCCTTTCCCGCCCTTTACTTTCCCGTATTTCCCTCCTCCTCCTGCCTGAAGTTCCAGTTTTCCTTCCCTGGCAAGAACTATGTAGGAAGCCACTTCTCTTCCTACAACAGGTTTTAAATCTTCATAAGATGTTCTGTGCAGGACATTCATTTCACTTCCGAATGTTTTAACTAATTTATTCATTGTCGCTTTACCTGCTCCCGGAATAAATTCCACAGGCACCTGGTAATGGTAGGGAGGTCTCTTCGGAGGGTGTTTCGGCTCCCTGAAATCCTCTATTGAAACGATTCTATCTAAAACGCCTCTTACGACTTTCTCACTGTTACATTTCTCACACTGTAATACAGGGGGCGGAGTATCTGCAATAAATCCGCATTCCGGACAGTGGGTTCTGTGGTATTTCCCCAGTTTGGGATCAAGTCCGTAATTGGCCGTTATCTTTCTGTCCTGTCTTCCGTAGAGGGCAAGTATCAATTCTTTGAATGTAGGTTTTTCCATGACTATTTTGTTATATTCTCTCCCTATTTTCTCAAGTGAATGGGCATCTGAATTACTTATAAAAGAAAAATCTTTCAGTTCTCCTATTTTATCGGCAAGGTCCGTATCGGCACTCAGGCCGAGTTCTATGGCAGGTATATTTGTAAGCATGTCAGAAGTAAAAATTTCATTTATTCTTCTGGCGCAGTTTCCGTAAATGCTCTTATGAGGTGTAAAGGCATGGGCAGGTATTAAGACTCCTCCGAGAGTCCTTATTATATTATGAAACTGTGCTGCTGAAATACCGCTCTGCTGGGAACTTAAATCGATATTTGTAATATACCGGGACATTATGGAACTGAATTCCGTTATCTGTTTTAAGAACGGAAAAAAGGCCACCTGGTGCGATTTACCTCTGTTTTCTTCCGTAGTTTCTATTTCCGAAGCAAGAATTACCGTTACCCTGTCCCTGTGCCTCATGCCTCCGTCAGGCAGTTCAAGGAGTTCCCCTTTTTTTATAAGTTCTTTTATGTCCTTAATAACCCTGGGAGAAGCACAGTCTACTATGGCTATTATGTCTATGCCTTTTCTTTCAAGACATTCTTTTATTATGCTGGCGAAAGTCAGTTTTCTGGAAGCAGTGATTTTGACAGGTTTCCCTTCACTGTTTGCGCCTATATGTATATGGAGGTCTGCGAAATATTCTTTCATGTTTATTCCTTCCATGTAGTTATTTAAACCATTAAATTATAATGGAATTATAGTGGAAATACAAGAAATTTTTACCCTCATAGTGTTGCTATTAAAAGTAATCTTTTTATGTTATAATAATTAAGAAATGATAACTGTTCACGCGTTATGAAATCATTTTTGGAGACGGTAATATACAGGAGTTGATTATATGCGTGCAAGTATTGATATAGATAATACTCTTTTGACTGAGGTCATAGAGAAATCAGGGGCGAAAACAAAAAAAGCCGCTATTTTAATACAAATTACTTCTGTATAAATTTTATCATGAGAAAGATTGTAAATCAATCTTTTAGATTATGTTATCACTGTGTCACTTCTGTTGATAATTGTGGTATAATTATATTTAGACTGTATATTCAACAGGGAGGTGCCACTGTGTTTCCACTTAATAGAATCTTTATCATTCTCTGCTTCGTAGTATTATTTTTTTTGCCGGGCAGCACCTGTTTTGCCTCAGAAAGAAAAGAGAAGGTTAAAAAAGTAACCTTCAATTATATTACCACAGAAATAAAAATCCGTTATGATAAGGGCCACGAAGAATGGGCTGATTTTATCATGGCAAATACCTGTGCCTACATACCTGCCGTAGAGAATTATCTCGGATGGACCTTCCCTCATGAAGTATTTATCATAAACGGAGGAGAAAAAATATGTTCACCTTCAGGCGAATGGGTCGGAGGATATAACAGGGGAGAAGAGATAGACATTCAATATAACCTGAGCCAGCCAGGTAATCCGGGACTCCTTTACCATGAAATAAATCATTCCTGGTTTCTGTCATGGGGTGAGG
>DAIOEN010000055.1:0-36032 GCA_036746235.1 Vulcanimicrobiota bacterium
GTCTGTAAAACAAATTATATAAGGCAAATTATTTTTCTTCGTAAGAGCCTGTCATGCAGAAGCTGGCAAAATGGTTACTAATTTACCTGGTGTGGTATTTAGCAATGTATCTATTTGAAAGATATGTGATTGTATGCAGGAAGAATATGAAATTCAGGAGAAGAAGAAAGATTATATTTGTCTTTTTTTTGCTCTTATATGTTCAATATTATCTATTATTCTTGTATTTTTATTTATAGCAGGAATCTATCACCCGGAAAACTCTTTAAATAAATTACCGAATGATATAGCAGTACGTTTATATAATTTTGCTCCAGAGCCGCTTGAAAGAATGTTTTTTATCACAGGAGTTATTCTTTCTCCTATATTAATAACTTTCTTTTTTTTTCTTATTAAAACCTTTATATCGATAAAGATAAGAAATTTATCTGATATAAATAAGCTATATAAAATTTTTATATTCCTTTCTTTAATTATTATAATAGTTTTATCTTCAATTGATATCGTCTTTAATCCATTTTATTATGATATATCTGATATATCTGATGTTTTTGTACCCTTATTAATTTTTTCTTTTTTCTTATCCTATATTTTCGTTTATAAAGATTTAAAGTTATTATGGCTTGATTACATAGTAAACATAATTTGCTATATATTTATTTTACTCATTTCATTAAATTCTTTATGTGATCTTTATAATTTTAACAATGATTTACACTTTGGGACGCATTTTGGAACAGTTTTTTATGCAATTTCACAAGTTTTTTCAGGGAAAGTATTACTGGTTGATTTTATCCATCAATATGGTTTATATCCTCATTTTTTAGAACCACTCTTAAAGATTACAGGACTTACTCCTTTCAAATTTACCATTATTATGGGTATTTTAAATGGAATTTCTTTTTTTTATCTCTATAAATTTTTAAGAGAAGTTACAGAAAATAAAATTATAGCATCGCTCGGTTTCTTAACGATGATCTGGTATAATTATTTTTTAGGATATTTTTTTCAAATAAAATTTTTTTATTATGATCCTTTTTTTCAGTATCATCCTGTAAGATTTTTATTCCCCAGTTTATCTATATATATTACATGGAGGTATTTTAAGAAAAACAATTCTTTCCTTTATTTTTCTTCTTTTTTCTTTTATTCATTTGCTGTTTTATGGAATTTTGATACAGGACTGGTGGTCTTTTTTTCATGGCTTTTACTTCTTATTTATAAAGAGTTAGTAGATAATAATGTAAAAATAGCTTTAAAAAAGATAGTAAAACATTTATTATATGGTTTTTTAATTTTTCTGACAATATTTTTTTTATATAATTTTTATATAAAATTACGATATGGTGTTTTCCCTGATTTTATAAGTTCCATAAAATATCAAAAAATATTTTATTTTTATGGTTTTTATATGTTACCTATGAAGATTATTCATCCATGGAATTTAGTTGTGCTCGTATATTTATATGGGTTAGCTTATGGTATTAAATCATTTTTTATTAGAAAAGCAGATTTTAAAACTTATGCAGTAGTATTTTTATCTATTCTGGGTTTTGGTATATTCAGTTATTTTCAGGGAAGAAGTGTTGATCCTAATTTACTGCTAGTTTCTTATCCTGCCTTATTACTTTTAACTATTTTTATAGATGAATTTTTTAGTAGAAAGCCTTCTTTTAAGTTAAGTTCATTATTATTGATTTCATTTTTATTATTTACAACAGTTGTAATGATTTCAAAAGTGCCTTTGTTTTTTATTAATTTAACAGATAGATTTGAAGCAATTATTGAAAAAGAACCGACAAATCTATCAAGAAACGCTTGTTTTATAATAAATAATACAAAACCGGGGGAAAAGGTTTTTATCATATCGAATCATTCCGGTGTTTATTACACTATGTCACATACAATATGCCCTTTAAATATCTCATCTATTACTGAGTTTTTTTTAAAAGAAGATTATTATACAATTTATAGATTCTTAAAAGAAAATAAACATAGTAAGGTATTTGTAGATAACACTTATGTTACTCTTGACTTGAATATGGTTTATAATCTTTTAGAGAAAAAGGAAAGAGTTAATTTATGTATAGAAGTTCCTGAGAATGATAACGGAGTGAGTAAGTTAAGATTATTTATAATGGATATTCTTATTAAAGAATATAAAGCAGTAAAATTGAGCTCTGACGGGAATATGATGCTTTTTGAGAAAGACTGAATTTATATTATGTAAGATAGAAAAATTTGTATTACTGTGATAAAATTATAATGAGTAATGTAGAGGGAGGTATATTTATGGAGCATATTAAAAGACCCATTTTAAACAGATGGGGTATATTTTTTTTAGTTCTTTTATTAATAATGTCCCTTATCAGTGTTTATATGGCAACCATTCCGAAATGGGCAGGGAAGCTTGATTGCCGAGTCCTCTGTGATAACATGTTCTGCCCCGGTACGAAAGGTACAATAAGAGTAATTACCCTTAATCATGACGGATTAAAGCCTGTAAAAGATGCAGATATAATGGTCTTCCTTTCTGCAAAGAACAGGACGTGGGAAGTTCTCAATAAGAAAAGCGATATATACGGTACTGTGGACGGAACTTTTGACATACCGTCAGATATGGAAGAAGGAGAAGGGACATTAACCGTTAAGATTTCTTCTTCTATCGGACAGGATAATATTACTCAAAAGATTACCTTATCCCGTCCCTGCAGAATTCTCCTTACTTCAGACAAACCTGTATACCAGCCGGGCCAGACCATTCATGTAAGATCTCTTTCTATGGAAAATGAAAATCTCTCTCCTGTAAAAGATAGAACTGCTACTATAGAAGTTGAAGACAGTAAAGGGAATAAAGTTTTTAAAACAGTAGATGAAAAAACATCTGACTATGGTATAGCTTCCGCAGATTTTATCCTTGCAAGAGAAGCCGATCCGGGAGATTATAAAATAAGGTCAATCGTGGGAGGAAATCAGTCTGAGATTACCGTTTCTGTCAAAAAATATGTACTGCCGAAATTCAAAGTGACCATTTCTACAGATAAAAAATTCTATCGTCCCGGAGAAACGATAAAAGGAGATTTAAAAGCAGACTATTTCTTCGGAAAACCTGTTTCTGGAGGTAATGTTAAAGTAGAACTTGCCTCTTATGATGTGGAATATCATAAATTTGCAGAAATTCAGGGTAAGACTGATGAAGACGGGAATTTTATCTTTGAACAGTCTCTTGAGAAATATCTTGTAGGACAGCCTCTTGAAGGAGGTAAAGGTATGGTTCGCTTCACTATTGAGGTAACAGATAAGGCAGAACACAAAGAAATAATCTATGAGACACTTTTCGTATCAAAAGATACTGTTCAGATTACACTTGTACCTGAAAGCGGGGAAATAGTGCCGGGTATAGAGAATATACTCTATCTTATTACATCTTACCCTGACGGCACACCATGCAGAGCAACTGTTTCCACGGAACTCGGCCAACAGGGGACTCAGAGATTTCAGACATCTTCTACAGGTATAGCAGAATTTACCCTGAAGCCGGAGTTTATGGGCAGGCAGATTGAACTCAATGCCAGTGACGGACTCGGTAATTCAGGTGCTATGTCCTATGTTCCTCAGACAGGTCAGACCGCAGAATCCATTCTTCTCCGTACAGATAAAGCTGTTTATAAAGATTCTGATGTTATGAACCTGGAAATTTTTTCCTCTACAGATGGAAGCGTATTTTTAGATATAGTAAAGAACCGCCAGACAAGACTCACTAAAATTCTTACAGTAGAAGATAAAAAAGCAAAACTCAATATTCCTCTTACTGATACCCTGGCAGGAACATTACAGATTAATGCTTACAGACTCAAAAAAGACGGAAATTTTACAAAGGATACGAAGATTGTTTATGTTGAGATAAGCAGGGATTTATCTGTAAAAGTACGTTCCGATAAAGATATATACAGGCCGGGGCGGACAGGTAAGATAGATTTTGAAGTGAAAGATAAAGAGGGTAAACCTGTTCCCGCCGCTCTCGGTATCTCGGTGGTAGATGAAAGTGTTTTTGCCCTTGCGGAAAAGGAACCGGGTCTGGAAAAGGTTTATTTTACACTGGAACAGGATCTGTTAAAACCGAAGGTTGAAGTATGCAAACATTATATTGACAGAGTAAGTGACGACCTCGTAAAGAAGAAAAATGATCAGAATACGGCAAGAGTTGCCTTCTGTTCCATCCCTGAAGATCCCTATTCTATTATGATAAATACTTATCCTGAAAGACTTGCCAGAATAATGGCAATACAGCAGAAATATTTCTATTTTCTTCAGTGGTTCGGCATGCTCTGTGTTATGCTCATTTTAATATTATCACCTCTTTCCATACTCGTTCTCACCTTTTATAACGAGCTTTTAAAGAGAAAAGATGAAGAGAGATTTATTTCTGTTAATAATGATAATCTTGTGTCCATGATCGTTTATGCAGGAGGGTTTTTTCTCGTATTTTTGACACCTTTCGTTGTTGGAATTTTGATCTCTATTATGTCGCAGATGGTCCATCATTATAGCAGGAATGAATATACAGCCCTTATATTTTCTATAGCAGCTATGGCTGTTGCAGCATTTATCTATATAATAACCATGAGAAAGAAAAACCGCTGTGAAGATATAAAGAAACTTAATACCCTCCGTTACTCCTTTTACCTGATACAGTTATTTGTTGCAGGATTAATTGTAACTGCTGCTTTTCTGCTGGCCTGTGCCATGACGGGAAAAGAACAGATAGGCGGTATATCAATGATCTTACTCTTTCTGACAGCAGTTATTTCTTCTATATTTATGAATTTTATACTCATTTATAATGCCCGATCTCATCTCGGCAAACACGGAAAATCCAATCTGTGGCATTTTATATATAACTTTGGATTTATTATTATTGCAGGACTTGGTGTGCTGGGGATCCTTTTTGCCGTAATAGCTCCTAATTTTTTAAGAGCAAGGGCACAGGGGCCGACTTTATCCGGTACTATTAAAGATGGTGGAAGTGATAGATCCACATTGTCTGTATCTTCAGAAGAAATATCTCCTTCATATGCGACAGGCCAGGGGCTGACACTGGATGGAGGAGGCTTCTCAGATAAAAAAGAAATAGTTCAGAACGAACCTTCCGGCGCCAGAACCTCTCATACAGAAAATTCTCAGGAACTCCCCACTTATTTGCGTCAGTATTTCCCTGAAACAATGTATTTCAATCCGGAACTCATAACAGACGAGCAGGGAAGAGCTTCCGCTGTAATTAAGATGGCAGATTCCATAACAACATGGAGAATGGGCGTGTCCGCTTCTTCAATGAAAGGCGATACGGGAGGCACTGACTACCCGATAAAGGTATTTCAGGATTTCTTTATTGATCTTGATCTTCCTCTTAACCTTACTTCAGGTGATGAAGTGTCCATTCCTGTTGCAGTATACAACTATCTGCCGGAAAAACAGGATATAGAATTAATAGCAGTAAAGGATTACTGGTTCAACCTGTTGTGCGAGCCTGTCAAACGTTTATCCCTGGGTGCAAATGATGTAACTGTCGTATACTATCCTGTAAAGATACATGATACGGGAAAAAAGAAATTTACTGTTTATGCGAAAACAGGAAAAATGAAAGACGGTATAAGTAAATCCGTGACGATAATCCCGGACGGGAAAGAGATTCGCCTTGCAGAAAACGGCTGGCTCAGAGAACATGTTTCTGCCGGTCTGAATATACCGGAAAATGCCATAAACAAATCTTATGATATGTGGGTCAAGGTTTATCCCGGTATGTTCAGCCAGTTAGTGGAAGGACTTGACAGCATGCTTACAATGCCCTATGGCTGATTCGAGCAAACTACGTCGGTGACGTATCCAAATATTATGGTTTTAGATTATATGAAAACATCCGGACAGATTACACCTGATATTCAGATGAAGGCAGAATACTATATAAATCTGGGCTATCAGAGACTTATTACCTTTGAAGTTCCTTCGGGAGGATTTTCCCTTTACGGAGAAGCTCCTGGCTCTGTATGGCTTTCTGCTTACGGCCTTATGGAATTGTATGATATGAACAGGGTATATCCGATTGATGAAAAGATTATTGACAGAACACGACAGTGGATTGTTTCTCAGCAATCTCCTGACGGTTCCTGGAAGGCAGATGCTTACAGTTCCTGGGAAACAGCAGGTAATACGAATTCCGATTTACGGGTAACGGCTTTTGTGGCATGGTCTCTTGCACAGAGCGGTTATGAAGGAGAACCGCTCAAAAAAGCAATTAATTATATAAAATCTTCTATGAATAAAGAACATGATTTTTATACTCTGTCTCTTGTGGCAAATCTCCTTTTATATACAGACCCGAAGGGACAGGAGACGAAAAATCTTCTTGAAACTCTTTATAAAGGAAGAACGGAACATAAAGACGGCCTTTCCTGGTCGACAGAGGGGAGAACCCTTACGGAATCATATGGAATGACTGCCAGTATTGAAACAACATCCCTTGTGACACAGGCTTTTTTACGAGCAGGTTCCTACGGTGATGCAGTGGAGAAATCTCTGAAATTCCTGGCTGTGTCCAAAGATACTTACGGCAGATGGTATTCCACGCAGGCTACGGTACTTGCTCTTAAAACCCTGGTTCTTTCAATGAATACGGATATGGGGAAAGACAGTAACGGAAAGATACATGTTCTTGTTGACGGGCAGGAAGCAGGTAATGTAGAAATTACTCCCGAACAGAGTGATGTCGTTAAACTTCTTGATCTTAAAGGTTATGCAAGAGAAGGAACTTTTAAAGTAGAGCTTGTACCTGAAGGTGATGTAAGATGTATGTACCAGATTATTTATTCTTATTATGTACCATGGTCTGCTTCTCAGATTTCTTCAGGGCAACAATCACCTGTAAATATTTCTATTAAATATGACAGGACTGAACTCAAACGTAATGATATATTACGGGAGATGGTAACTGTTAATAACAGTTCGGCAAAACCGGGAGAAACAGTAATAATAGATCTCGGAGTGCCTCCCGGATTTGACGTAATGACTGAAGATTTTGAAACCCTGCTTAATCAGCAGAAAATAGAGAGATTTGACATGACAGGAAGACAGGTCATTGTATATCTGAAACGGCTTGAACCGGGGAAATCTTTCACTTTTTCTTACGGCCTCAGGGCTAAATTCCCTGTAAAGATTACGACTCCTGTTTCAGAGGTTTATGAATATTACAATGCAAATACTAAAGGTTATTCAGTTCCCGGAAAGATTGAGGTGAAGTTATAATGAATATAAATTTTAGCAGAATTATACTGGCAGTTGCCTCTATATCTATTGTAATTGCTTTTATTGGGACAGTATTTACAAAAGAAGTATTTCCTCTCATGGGGGTAGATCTGATTATACTCTTTTTATCACCTGTGGGAATCCTTTCTATGATTTTTTATAATAATTATCGTAAAAAGAGGGATAGTAAGAGATTTCTTCCAGTAGATAACAGTGAAAATTTAAGAGCAGTAATAATCTATCTTGCAGGATTTTTTGTCATACTCTTTACACCCGTTATTGTTGTTCTGGTAATTGCTGTTATAGCAGAGGTCACCCGTCTTTTTCACTCGTCCAATGAAAAACTTATAGTTGGATTTCCTCTGACTGTTGGTATAATTATTTCACTGGCTTATATTATAATGCTGGAAAATAGAAAAAAACTGGATGATATAAATGCCCTGGATACATTGAAAAATTCTTTTTCCTGTATACAGTTATTTTCTGCCGGCATTATAGTATTCATTGCCATAGTTCTCCATAACATTTTTACTGGCGGCACACCTGATGATTGTTTTAAACATTTAGAATATATTCTACTGCTTGGAATTACTGGTATTTTCTCCATGCCTTATATGATTTTTTTAAACGTTATTTCTCATATTTCCAGGCCGAAGGCAGATCCTTATAACGAGTAGTGTAAATCGCGATACGTATTAAGGTTATGAGGGGAGAGGAAAAAACCAGTGTATTTAAAGTCCCTCTCCCACCGGGAGAGGGACTTAGGGTGAGGGGTGTAAAGGCCTATAATGTTCAGTTCCGAACCTTTTATCAGCTTCTACCTGACAGGCTCTTACGAAGAAAAATAATTTGCCTTATTTAATTTGTTTTACAGACAATAAATTAACCCTTATTTAATTTTTAATTCTATATAAAAGACTAATTTTTCTTCTCCAGAGCCTGCCAGGCAGAAGCTTTTTACAGATACCCTTTTACCCGTTACGGTCGACTCACGATTTACGACTCACTTTCTTATATTTCCAGTCAAGAATAATTTTTCTTAATAAAGCCGTTATAAAAAAGGCAAGTATGGCACTTTTTATTATATCCTGATGGAGGCAGAACCATAAAGTTGAAAATAATATAATACCCAGTATAATACTTGCTGTGTTAATAGTTTTTAGAAAAACATTTCCGAAAATAAGATAATCTTCCGGCCCTATGAGATGTTCTTCATCTTCATCTGTTTTCAGTGTCTGTTTTCTGTCAGGAAGCATATGGACTGTAAAGAAACTGAGTATATATGACATAGAACCTATAAAAATGAGGAGACTTATGGACATTTTGTCTCCCGGATTGCCGGGGTTGCCGAAAATACCTCTTTCAAGTGTTTGAAACATACCGTAATTCAAACCGTTTGCATATAGCCATGCACCGGTGGAATAAGAAAATGAATAGGCAAGGTTTGCTACGGACATAAATCCTGCAAAGAGGGAACCTGCCGCATTGGCAGGAATAACTGCTCCCACAATACTGAAGGTACTCATACGGGTTATGCTGATTAAAATGGCATAAAAGAAATTATATGTGCCAAGATATCCAAGACGTACAGTTTCTTCGGACAGGCCTGTAAGAAAATTATTGTGAATATAAGACGTTACCCTGGTAAATAGTGGATCTACAAGGAGATACTGGGTCAGGTTTACAAGAATGCAGCAGACTATAAAAATTTTGAATATATTCCTCAGTCCCATTCTGTCCTGCCATTTAACACCTATCCAGGCAAATATGAGAACTCCGAGGAAATAGCCCACATAGGAAGCACCATCGGCAAATCCAATCTGAGTCTGAGTAAAGTGAAGGTTTTCTATGAGATGGTTTGTCCAAAGGGCTCCCAGAGAAGGCTGAAAATGTATGAAAAAATAAAAAACTACTATCCAGAGTATATGACCTGTATTCAGACCGTCCCAGAAGTTTTTTATGGAACTTGTAAGAGGGATGGATTCTCCTTTGTCTTTAGGTAACATGAGGACGAATATGAGAACTGTAATGGGTACGAGGGCAAGGAGGGGGAGGAGGTAGCTTATTTTAAAATGTTCTGCTATCCATCCTCCTGATACGGATGCTACAATACTTGTTCCGTATATGGCAGTCCAGCAGATGGCCTGGTTTAAGCCTACTGTGGTGGCTTTTGATTGACCGCTTGCTTTCGATTCTTCATCTCCTTCTATTACTGTTGCTCTGTCTACTGCCACATCCGTGCAGGCAAATACCACACCTATGGCAAACATGATCCAGAAAAATATACTGGCAGAGGTGTCAACAAAAGGTGTGATAATATAGAGTATGGCACCTATGGCAAGAAAGAATATAAGAGAGACTTTTGTTTTACCATAGGCATCCATAAGGAAGCCTATGATGGGTTTGAAGCTCCAGGCAAGATAGGAACGGGAAAAATATTGCTGTGTAATTTCTTCACTCAGGCCGTAATCAATGTGAAAATGTCTGAAAAAAGACTGGTACGTAATACCCTGAAAAGGATTGGCAAGGCCCTGAAGTACATATTCCATAGCAAAAATAATTTTTATAGGATTCATACCGCCTTTGGGCTGATTTTCTTTTGCCAGTTTTCCCTGCCCCTTTTCTTCCTGTGATTTTGATTCATGTTCTGCCATTATATGTTCTCTCCATATTTTAAAATTTTTTAAAATTTATTTAAACTGCAGGAATTCTATAACTTTCTCAAGTTTCCTTCACGGCAAAAAAAATTGACTGATTCATAAATTTTGTGTAAACTTATTTTACCTCCATAAGTCTTACACTCTACTGTTTCCCCTTCACCCTTCACCCTTCACGATAACATATTTCCTTTTCCCGATCATTACAAACAAAATATAAATTACAGCAAGAGAAATAATTTTCCCTGTATAATAGGAATAAGGAAAAAATATAAATCTTACTTTATGGTTGCCCTCTTTTAAGAATACACTTCGGAAGAGAAAATTCGTTCTGTATATTTTTTCTTCTTTATTATCTACAAAAACCTTCCATCCAGGATAATACATATCATTTAATACAAGAAAGCCAGGATTTTTCATAGAAGCATCGATAATTACTTCATCCGTATCATAGCGAATTATAAGGGCTTCTGAGCCTTCAGGAGAGAAGTCAGGTTTTTCTTTTATTTCTTCATCGTATATGACACAGATTTTATTCAGATTTTCTGTGTTCTGTTTTAAAAATTCCAGTGTTTCTTTATCTGTTTTTAAAAATATTGCTCTATGCACTGTAAAAACCCTCGGAAGAACTCTGATATTTCTGTAAATATTAACTTCGCCAGCATATACCTGTTTCCATCGGGGATCTTCAAGATATAATTCCCGGGGCAATAGTAGATACTCAAGATTTAACATGTCAAGCATATTGTTTTTAAAATCTATGTTTTGCCTCAGGGCAGGGAAAAAATCACCTGTGAAATAGTCAGCGTTAACAAGTTTATGGAAAAATTTCGCAAAATTATTTATAACTAAGGGCAGATAAAAACCAAGGTCGTCTATTTGATAAGCAGTGGCCACATTCGGGTAAAGTGTTCCCTGTATCCCATAAACTCTGCTTCTGCAGTTATGTATCACCTGTTCTTTTTTTAGAAATTTTATATAAGGCACTTCCGGAAAAGAATCCAGTTTTTTCAGCCTTTCTCTTGGTATAAAGCTGAACATTTCTATGGAAAGTATAACTGAAAATATGATAGCTGTTCTTTTATGGTTATGTCTTAGAAACAGGTATGTCATAAGGGCAGAGAGGAGCAAAATAAATTTTATAACTATATGATAGTATACTTTACTGTTAAATATGTCTGCAGGATAAATAGCACATGGTAATGATGTTATAACCATGCATATTAAAATAGATATATAAACAGAAGCAGATCTTATCTTTCCTGAATATAGATGTTCCATACCTGCACCTGCAAGAATTGATGTGATAAAAGATAATACCTGTCCCGTATTAAAGGGAAAATGAATCATATTAAGTATGGGAAGAGAACCAAGGAGATTTATTAAGGGGAAACCGAATATTTTTCCAATTAATAAAAAGAGTAATATTCCGAAGTAATATATGATATTATTATCTTCTTTCCTGCGGAAAGCCATGAAGATTAGAAGAAATGGAGTTATGCCAATGTAATAATTATAAAATAGCCCTTTAAAATAAGGTATAAAGATATATAATATTTGGTCTGGATTTACTGCTTTCAAACCTGTTTCCGGATCGTGATTTGTCCATCCGTTCAAGAATAGGAATTCTATAAACGGTATTATAACTATAAGCCCTGTAAATATCCCCAGTGTAAATGCCAGTGATATATTACAGAAGGATTTAAGAAATTTTTCTTTTCCTGTTATACATCTTAAGAGAAAATATGCCAGTCCTATTAAAGAAATCATGGTAACATGTTCGGGAAATCCGGAAAATACCGATAGAGCTATGACAATAGACGTGGCTATAACAGTCATTTTATTCTGATTCTGATAGAGTTTTTCCATTATAAAGAAAAACATGGGGAATAACATGGAAGGATTCGGATGTATATCACTTACATGTATTATCATTGGCGCACTGAACATATAGGCTATAGCAGAAGTGAGTGATGCAGTAACAGAATATTTTAATTCTCTCATGTAAAGATACATAAAGAAACCTGAAAAAAGAAGCCTGAATAACATGTAAACATCCCAGGAATATTTTGAAGGAAGTATATAGAGTATAATTTCAAAGGGATTAAACATGGAGCTTCCCATAGATGCAAGAAAAGGATATCCTCCGGCCTGATAAGGATTCCATAGCGGCATATTACCTTTTAGATAATTCTGCCTTTTATATTCTGCTCCTATTTCTTCTCCTACTCCGGGGGAACTGTCTATTACAGGTGTTGACGAAACATAATTATTCTCCTGCCCGTAAACGCCTGTAGATAAAACATGGGCAATGGTATTTGTACATTTCAGGGTTTTCCCAAGAAATATTATATCATAAAAGAATATTACTACAAGCACTGTAAGCAATAAAGCTGTATATGACATTTCTCTTCGAGATATGTTTGTATCCATTGTTTTAAATAAGATAAATAATATACCTGTTATTATAATCCCTAAAATATTAATATATGAACAGATAATCAGAGATGAAGCAGACCATACAATTCCTTTTGTTTTATTGTCTGACAGTATATATAGAGATATTGAAAAAGATAGTGTTGAAATTATGTGTAATACCAGGAGTGATGATTTATTCAGATAGGGTATATTCAATAATTCCAGAATAAAAGCAAAAAATAACAGGATGAATGGAAAGGTTTTTTTTATGGAATATAATTTTTCAGACATTTTATCATAGCCCTCTGGTCTATTATGAAATAAACTGTAATATTATACCGTAATAAAATAGTCATGTCCAATAAAAAAATAGTTCTTTTTACAGAGTTAAACTCTCCTTTGGAACTATTTAAATAATTGTTGCGATAAATTATACTGAACATAAGATTAAGAAGGGGGCTGGAGTGTATATTATGGAAAATATAGAAGTAAAAGGTAAAATTCTTGCTGTAGACGATGATGATGGTGTCAGGAGAATAATTAAATATCATTTGAATAAAGCAGGTTACACTGTTCAGACAGCTGAAAACGGGAAAAATGCAATTGAGCTTCTTAAGAATATTACACCGGATTTGATTATTTCCGATGTGTCTATGCCTGAAATGAACGGTTATGAACTATATAAAGAAATTTCTTCTAAAAAAGAATATAAACTTATTCCTTTTCTTTTTCTTACGTCCAAATCAGACAGGGAAGATATTATACTGGCAAAAAAAATGGGAGTCGATGATTACCTGACAAAACCGGTAGATAAGGATTTACTGCTCATATCAGTCGATGCAAAAATTTCCAGGTTCAAAGAATTAATGGAAGCCAATAAAAAGAATCTGGAGAAAAAGGTTAATGATATGTACCGTATGTTATCCCATGAAATTAATACTCCCATATCTATTATTCAGGGTTTTACTGATTTAACGGAAATGCTTCTATCTGCCGGTAAACCCAGGATTGAAGATTTAAAGAGTTTTCTTGATGGTATAAAAAGCGGAAATGACAGGCTGAGGAAACTTGCCGAGTCAGTATTGATACTTAATAGTATTGACGGAGGATATGAGCTGGAACGTTATAATTCTCTGTCACATCATCATATGATAGTTGATCTTGTCAGTCTTATCAGAGTTGTATTGACCGGTATTAAAGTTACAGCGGAAGAGAAACATGTAGAGATAATATTGGATCTGCCGGATGAACCTGTGCAGGTAAAAGGCCTTGGAGAACATATAAAATGTGTAATTGAAAATATTATAGATAACGGAATTAAATTTGCACCTCACAGAACAGGCAGGGTTTTTGTGAGGCTCTATAGAGATACAAATATGGCAATAATAGATGTAGAAGATAACGGTCCCGGGATACCGGATGTAGAGGTTGGTAAAATATTTGACAGATTTTATCAGTCCAATAGAGATAAATTCGAACAGCAGGGGCTTGGTATAGGACTGGCAATAGCTAAAGCACTTGCAGAAATTAATAAAATAGATTTAAGGGTAAAAAGCCAGGAGGGAGGCGGCGCTATCTTTACACTTGTATTTAAAGTCAGCGAATGATGTTTTAGTGAATCGTGAAGAGTGAAGAGTGAAGAGTGAAATAAACCCATATTTCAGTAGGGGCGTTTAATTAAACGCCCCGGGATTAAATACGCATCACGCATCACGCATCACGCATTACGCATTACGCATTACGCATTACGCTTTTATTTTCATCCTATAAATTTTGCGATTATATCCAGTAATTCGTTTCTGTCAACAGGTTTTATTATATAATCATCAAAACCTGCTTCTACAAATTTTTCCAGTTCTTCTCCCATGGCAGAACCTGTACAGGCTATGACAGGTATATTTACTCCTCGCAGGTGAAGACGAATTTCTTTTGTAGCTTCTATACCATCCATTTCAGGCATATTTATATCCATAAGAATAAAATCAAGTTCTTCCTGTTTGAAAAGATGGAGAGCTTCCTTCCCGTTAGAAGCACTCAGAACAGTATATCCTGCATCTGTAAGTGGTTTACTCAAAATTAATCTGAATTCCGAATCGTCATCTGCTATAAGTATTTTTCTGTCTTTTCTGAGTTTTACTGTTTTTACAGGGACAGACTTAATAATAGTGTCTATAGAATCTTCTTTTTCCGGAGGTTCTTCCACAGGGAGAGATGTAAGTGGCAGAGTAAAGTTAAATACAGTTCCTTTACCTACTTCACTTTCAACCCAGATTTTCCCTCCAAGTAAAGTTACAAGTTTTTCAGTTATTGTAAGCCCAAGACCTGTTCCTCCGTATTTTCTTGTCGTAGATGCTTCTGCCTGAGAGAATGGTTCGAAGATGGTTTTTATTTTATCAGGTGCTATACCTATGCCTGTGTCTATAACAGAAAATTCAGCAAAATTTGAATCCTCTGAAAGTTTACAGCACAATTTTACATATCCCTGAGAGGTAAATTTTATGGCATTACTCATAAGATTCATAAATATTTGTCTCAATCTTGTTTCGTCTGTTACAATAGTGCCGGGTATTTTGGAGTCATATTCCAGTTCCAGGGAAATATGTTTTTCATTCGCCTTGATTTGAACTAAATTGATTATGTGCAAGACTACTTCTTCCAGATCAAATTCTCTTCTTTCAATAACAATTTTCCCTGCTTCTATTTTGCTTAGATCCAGAATTTCATTCAGCAGTTCCAGAAGATTCCTTCCGCTTTTCAGTATGACCTGACTCATATCCTTTATTTCTTCTCCGGGCAGTGTATCATCTTCGTAAATTATTTCAGAAAAGCCAATAATAGAACTGAGAGGAGATCTTATTTCATGGGACATACTTGCCAGAAACATAGACTTGGCTTTATTTGCTACTTCTGCTGCAATTTTTGCTTCCAGAAGTTGATCATGAGCCTGAGTAAGATGTTTTGTAAATTGTTTTATTTTTTCCGCATATTCCTGCGCTTCTTTTTCCCTGTCTTTATAGGCTGTTATGTCCTGGAGGTTATAGGCATAACCATTCTGTCCCTCTGTAACCTCATTGATTGCCATACATCTTACGTGAAAATGAATCTTTTCTCCATTTTTTTTAATATGCTTCGATTCATAACTTTTTATCACAGGGGGTTCAAGAGAAAGATCTTCCAGATTTTTAAAGGGAATATCTACCAGGTTAAGATATGAAGTTCCTTTTATTTCTTCAAGATTATATCCGAGCGATTTCAGGTAAGAATCATTACATGAAATAATTCTTTTATTATTATCTGTAATAACTATTCCATCTATTAAATTACTTAATATCAGTTTGTAAGAATCTTTATTTATTTCCATAAAGGGAATTATACTATTTAGCTTCTTATAAGTCAATTACTGGAAATTGCACTTGTAATTTATATGAAAATGATGAAGTCTTATGATTTAATGTCTATTCATTTTCATATTTAGTTGTGACTGCTCCGGTCATGCCTGTTGGTGAAAAGTGAAAAGCAGGTAAAATTTCGTTTTTTCACTTTTCACTGGATTGATTTACAGAGTCAGTAATTCCGGACTTCTCATGATTTTTTTTATCCTGAATATCTTTTATAATCCATAGAATTGTGCGGATATTTGCCGACGCAAGGAATACTAATATGAAAAGACATATTATTATGATTACGTAAAAATTATCGGTAAAGGAGTTCAGTCTGGAACTAATGGATATGAGAAAAGTACCTGTTAAGAAGAAGAAAATTATTACCACACAATTAATAAGTATTAAGAGTAATTCAGATATTCCTGTAACGGTTTTACGGATCCTGTAAAGTGCGAGATTAATTAAAGCGGGAATTATCAGACAGGCATTTATTATCTGAAAGAAAAAAAGTATTCTTTTTACTTCTTCCGTTATAGACGTCCATTTATACTTTATAAATAAGGTTAAAAATATTAAAAATAAAAAGACTAATATATTGGTTATATTATGATATATTAACCCGTGGGAATAGGGATTTGTATCCTTTGTTTTATAAGAAAAATAGTAAAAACAATCCAAAGGTTTATCTTCTGTCACTTCTTCCGGTTCAATAGCTCCCTTCTGCGATATGAGTTCAAGCAGTTCTTCCAGATTTTTTATCTCTTCTCCGAAAGCTAATTCCTGTCCCTGTTCATCCTGCAGAAGATAGAGTTTTTTATAATTATCTCCTTTTTTGATTTTACAGATATAAAAATGTTTTATACTGTTCCAGTTTAAATAATGTCTCCCCATAAACCACATCTTATATATGGAAATTCTTTCTTCTGTAATTTTATATGATATTATTTCATATTCCATTATTTCAAAAAACAATGAAAGTGCAATAAATAAATAAGAAATACTGGAAAGTAAAAATAATGTGTGAACTAATTCGGATGTGCTGTAATTGAATGTATATTTAATTAAACCATAAATGACACAGGCACATGTTATAAATAAGATAAATAAAAGCAAATATGTATTTAAAGTAATTTTTTTTACAAAGTTTCTGTTCATTCTTTTCTACCCTTCATTTTTTATTTGAATACTATTATAATACGTGAAGGGTGATCTGTGAAGAGATTATTAATTACTCTTCACTCTTCACCCTTCATTCTTCACCCTTTACCTATCTTTTTAAAATTTTTCCTGCTTTTACCCCGTTAAATATTCCTTTTTCAACTACTATCTTACCTTCTATTATTACATATTCCACACCTGTACCGTACTGAGGAGGTGAGTTATAATTTGACATATCTGCTATTGTTTCAGGATTGAATATTGTTATATCTGCTGTCATTTTTTCTCTCAATAATCCCCTGTCTTTCAGGCCAAGCTGTTCTGCCGGCAGTCCTGTTACTCTTTTAACAGCTTCTTCCATAGAAATAAACTTTTTATCCCTTACATAAGTGCCGAAGAGTCTGGGAAATGTTCCGAATATTCTTGGATCCAGATGGGTCATTTCCGGTTCGTCATAATCGATGCCGCCATCGGAAGAGATAATGGCAAAATTACACTTTATGAGTCTTTCATAGTTACCCTGTGACATAGCATAACGATAAATCACAGGGCCTCCGTTTCCTTTTTCATCTTTCAATAAGATTTCTATTGCTGTTTCTGCAGGAGTTTTCCCCAGTATTTTCCCTGCTTCTTCAAGACTTTTACCGAATATGTCAGGAAATGCTTTTGAAAATATTATAATATTTTCAGGTGAAATTAAAGAGAATTGTTCGGGAAGATGCATTCTGACCCTTGCTTTCAACGTAGAATCTTTTATCAAATTTTCTTTCAATGGGCCTCCTTTTTTTGCAAAAGCCGGAAATATATATTCCAGGGTTCCCTGTGCCGAGTCATAGGGATAAAAATCACATCTGATAGGTAATTTTTTCCCTACAGCTCCCGATACTACTTTGATTGCAGGTTCATTACTTATCCAGTAAGGTTTTCCTATCACTCTCAGGTGGGATATTTGAACAGGAACTTCAGCTTTTTTACATATATCTACAGCTTCCTGGGTCCATCTCGCGACATCTTCAGTTTCACTCCTCCTGTGAATTGCGACCATACCTCTGTAACGGGAGGTTATTTTCCCTATATATATGAGTTCATCTGTGCCTGCCAGGGAAGCAGGTGAATTTTCCAGTTCCGTAGATATACCGAGAGCGCCGAGCTTAAATGATCTTACCAGTATACGTTCTATTTCATCTTTTTCATCTTTAGTCAGAACTGTTATCCTGTTGGAAGTGCCTGCGACTTTCCTTCGTAGAGAACTGTGTCCTATAAGAAGTCCGTAATTAAGGGCAAGTCCTTTTCTCTGCATTATTTTAAAATGTTTTTCCAGATCTAAAGGTGAATAACTGCAGTTTCCTCCTATAATGGTAGTTATACCCTGAAATAAAAGTATTTTATTTATTCGTTCCTGATAGATACCATCAGGATATTTTGTCTGTATATCAGGCAGATCAGGTCTTGCCGTACCGTCATAATGGGTATGTATATCAATAAAGCCCGGAGAAACTATCATTCCTGCGGCATCTATTGTTTTCCCGGCAGAGTAAAGAGAGAGATCTCCTATGGCAGAAATAATATTCTTTTTAATTCCAATATCTGCTATGAAACTTACCTGGCCGGAACCATCAACGATCCTTCCGCCTTTTATTATAATATCCAGACCGTTATCACCGGCTACTATATTTTCTGCTCCCACGCAGAAAACAGATAAAGCAGCACAGGATTTTATAAAGGTTCTTCTGTTTATTTTTTCCGTCATAAATTCCTCTACCTTTCTCGTTTATGGTTTATGTTTTATGGTAACTTTCTCAACTTTCAACCATCAACCCTTAACCATTTCTTATAAACTTTATATATTCCTGAATTACATCTCTTTCATCTGACAAAATTACTCTTTCTGTCATAATTTCGATTAATTTTTTTATAATATTATCTTTTCCTTTATCTTCTATTAATTTTTGCAGCTTATCTTCTATTATAACCATTAATTCCGGATTTCCCGATAGATTTTCATATACTTCATCTTCTTCCATATCGGGAGGTGGAATATAAATATCAAGAAGCCTGGCAGGAAGATAGGTTTTTCTTATATGGTTGTATTTTTCCGTCATTTTAAGTGGCAATGGGTCAGTTGTCGCATCTTCAATGGCAGAATACATCTTTTGTGCAGAAATGAATTTGTAACTTTTTCTCATCTGATTAAATGATTTCACTGCAAAGAGAGGGACACCTGTTTCTACCTGACCAAGTAGTATTAAATGACGATCATTCAGGCTGAAGAATATCATATTGGAAAAAAGCGGGTTTCCTTTAAGGCCTTTTCCAATAAAACTTTCCTCCGATGCTGTTACACCGCAAAAATATATCTTTCCCGTAGTACCTCTCTGGCATATTTTTATCTCATCTACAGTCCAGAAGGGATGGCTCATTTTAAGTATTTCACTTATTTTGTCCAGGGAATTATCCTGTTCCCTGAGCAGCTCGTCTGCACTCATTTCTTCTATAAAGCTATAGCGGTTCCAGAGGGATTTTCTTATTTTTTCTTTTAAATATCCATGCTCTTCATCCCAGTTACCAAGACTTTCGTAAAGCTGTTTCCCTTCATAGGTAATGGTATCAGGCCCGTCTTTTCTGTATCTTTCTATATCTTTATCTGTTATAAGCAGATAGGTAAGAGAACCACGGGGCTCAAATATTTCTTCTTTTGCTTCTTTACTTTCTTCCCATAGATCATGTGAAATAGTTGATAGTTTTTTTATTGTTTTATCCAGGTAATCCTTTTTACTGCAACAGATTTCTTCCATACGGTCAATCTGTTTCAGCTTGAATTTAAGTGATATAAGCTGTCCTCTGTTAAGTATTTTTTTATCTATATGATTGAAGAGACTGTCCTGTGTCTCGAAATATTTCTCATAATAACGTTTCCATGACAGGAGATATTTTACAAAATAAACTATATAGGCAAAGAATATTATTACAACAGGTATTAACAGTAAAAGAAAGGAAATGATACTTAAAATTATTATAATAACAGGGAGACCTACAATCGGTAAGATAGACAGATATCCTATTAAATTAATTCTCCTTGCAGGCAATACTGTTCCTATGAATGGTACTACAAAAGAATCTATTGTAGACTGCAGTATGTCAAACGTTTTGAAATGTTTTTCTTCGTCTTCTTTAACAAGACCTTCAGTATATCTGAGTTTTTTCTGTATTTCTTCTTTTCTGGCTTTTATTTCCGTATAAATTCTGTCCACACAGGAAAGAGCACTTTTCAGTGCACATGAAGTATCTGTTGAAAGTGCATCTATATGTTTTTTTATATTATTTTCCAGTTTTTCTAAATTTTCCTGTAACTGTTTTGTGAAATCTTTTTCTGTTTCCTCTGCGAAACGGCTTTCCAGAAGACCTGCTTCATGTTTTATGCGATTAACCAGGACAGAAGGGTCTGCATTTTCAAATTGCTTTCTGTCAAGTTTAGGCGTCTTTGGTATAAAAGAACTGTCTTCTATAGAGTTAATAAAATTTATAGATGCATCGGTTTCTTCTTTCAATTTGCCTTCTGAAAAATCATCTCTTATAAACAGTTCTGAAATAATCTTTCCGCCGAGAAGGCATGCACAGTGTTTTCTTACCAGTTCTGCAGGGAAATACATAAGGCTTATTCCGAAAGAGCCGTAAGAAGTATTTTTACCTGAAATATCACCCTGAAGTGATGAAGAAATGGCCGGAAGAGATTTCAGGTTCGGTCCGAGAGGAGTCACTATCATGGCTCTGAGCATTTCCACGAACATCTTTTCTCTTTCTTTTTCACTTTCAAGGGCAAATCCCTGGCTGTTTATATAATCTACAAGAAAAACTGTTTTGAAGGGTTTGTCGGAGTTTTCTATTTCATATAGACCTGGATAATAATATTGTTTAAATCCTTTACCCTGAAGGAAATGGTCCAGTTCTGACAGAGAAATGTACGACAGTGACTGTATCTCATTTTTATCCTGCATTTCACCTTCCAGCACGGCAGGAAGCAGAAGAAGACCGTACCTGTTTGATGTACCGTGATTATATATTACCCTTTCTTCTGCCAGATAGATAGTATCTATATATATACCTGTTGCCAGAGGATCATCAAGGGAAGCTATGAGAAATATATCGAAATCATTTGCTTCTACAAGTTCAAAACCTTTTTCATTTAAAATTTTCCTGTTAGATATAAGTGTTGTATCTCTTAATTTCTGATCTATTTTTCCAGAAATACTGTCAATATTTGCCCAGAATATTGATCGTGAACCCGCTCTTACTGCATCCTTCAGATCTTCTGCTGTGGCATCTCTATTTTTTATTTTTTTTATCTCTCTTTTAATCCATCTGTTATATTCTCCCCATGTGCAGCTTTTCTTTTCCATGTCATCAGATACGGATTTTGGAAGTAATATCATTTCATCCATAGTAAGACCGAGCTTTATATTTACCGGTGTTATAGTTTCTTCTTTATCGGCGGGAATAAAATAACTCTTTATAAAAGAGGTAAATTTTGAAAGAACTTCGTCTTTATCGTCAGATTTCAGCCATTCTGTTTCTATGAGTTTATCAAATTTTTCCTGTATTTTATTAATACGACTTTTAAATTTTTCATACACTTTTCTTTTTTCTGCATATATATCCTGTTTTTCGTCGATTTTTTCGTCATAAATATTCCCTTTGATTTTTTCCTGGATATAGCAGATTATATTCAGGTTACCTCTGATTTTTTCTATTTTCCCTTTAATGGCGGCAAAGAGATAGGATAGTAATTCAATAACAGCTTTACAGGATTTTCCGGTGACAATAAGGTTTAATTCTTCTTCAAGACATTCGATAAGTTTTTTTCTATGAGTTGGAAGGGCTGACTCTGTGACAGACAGAGTATTTTCAATTAATTTTGCTCTTTCCGCCTTCTGAAGTTCAATTTCTTTATTTATCTTTTCATCTTCTTTTTTGACTGCAACTTCTGTCTGAGTGATTGTTTTTTCAATTACTTCGAGAAAAGACAGGGTATTTTTGTCTGTCAGTTTACTGTATTTAATCTCTTCTTCCAGATTATAAATAATTTTTTCTTTTCCGGAAGACAGGTTGTTACCTATGATTTTTTGAATCTTTTCAATGCCTTCTATTTCAAATTTTCTGCCGTTTTCTTCTATGGCTTTTTTCAGACCTGCTGAATCATAGCCCATATAAGGCTTTTCTTCGATATTTATTTTTATAATATCTCCTTCTTTTTTACGGAGGAGATTTTCTATAAGCCCTGTTTTATCTTTTTCTCGCAATTTATTCTCATCGATAAATACTTCCGCATTTCGAAGAGTTGCCGGGAAAGCTCTTTTAAGCCAGTCTTCAAGCAATTCTTTCCCCAGTCTGAAGGAAAAGAAATCTTCTATTATTGCTTTCTGATTCTGTTCTTCAAGAACTTCATCTTTAAAATTAACAGAGAGGAATTGAACAGAAGGTAAATGGCCGAAATTGGAAAAAAGTTCACTTTTAAATTCTTCAATGATTTTTTTCCCCTGTCTGCCAAGTCCTATGATCAGTGTCGGTTTGATTGCCCGTAAAGACATGTGTCAGCTCCTGTAATCGTAATGCGCGATCCGTGATGTGTGATCCGTAATGCGTGATCCGTAATGCGTGTTCCGTAATGCGTGCTCCGTAATATTATTACTGGTCACCGGTCACTGGTCACTGTAGAAGAATTCTACAAAATATGATTATTCCCTTTTATATGCCGTATATTTCACAGATTTTCGGGCTTTCTTTAACCACTTCAGGCCAGAAATAAAGTAATAATTTTGAGTTACCGTAATTTTGTTTAAAGCCCCCTATTATACCTGCATGGCTTCCTTCTGTTATGACTGCTTTCCATGCGTCATAACCTTTATAGCCGCATTTCAATCGTAAATATTTTGCTATAACAGCTCCTGTCCTGTCTGCACCCCATTCACAGTGTACATAGGCTTTTTTATCTATGAGTTCCATTATTTTAGCTGTTTCTTTACTGTTCGGTACTTTTTCCGCATTCATAGGGCATGAGTAAAATATGAGCCCTTCTTTTTTTACTATTTTTTCTTCCTCTGAAGGAGGAGAATTAAGAGCTATAATAGATGTTACTCCCATAGATTTCAGCAGTTTTATATAACTCCTTACCTTTTCTGTCGAGTTCCCATGATTTTCAGGATTGAAAAAACTTCCTCCTGCATATAATTTACCATCAATAACCCTGAAATTATAAGGATATTTACCGCTCCCTCCTACGTCTTCTTCCTTTTTACATACGCTTTTGGCCATAGATTCTGCCGATACTATAAGTAACAGTATAAAGATAAGAATTATTCCTTTAATTTTCATATACATCACCTCTGTTAAATTTTGTAAACTTTCACTCATTACGCGTTACGCATTACGCATTACGCCTCACGCCTCACGTTCCTCCACTCCCGGCTTTGGTGCCACTTCCAACGTCATATCATCAGCAAAGGGAGAGCTTATTAAATTTTCCCTGTCCCAGAAATTCTGTATAAACATACCTATAAGGAGTGACAGGAAAGACCAGAGTATTATAAGAGTGGGATAACATTTTATGGTCGGTATGAATTTTGGCATTACCAGAATATTTGAAATATTATACATATGTTGTCCCTGGAAAACAAGGAGTTCTTCTTTTGGTACAAGATCAGGAATGACAGATTCTGCAAAAATCTGGCAGATAAGATAAGAAAAAAAGAAAGCTTCTATAAGTCCAAGGGTAACTATTTTGGATGTTCTGGCAGTTGCCTGTTTTGAATCTGATACCTGGCTGCTTACCTCCAGATATAGATATAAATAGGCTGAAATAAAAGTCAGGATACAGATAATAAAGAAATGCCTTTCTTTAATTCTCAATGGAAAGGTCCAGCTTCTGTCGGAAAGGGCTATGTTGATTAAACCCATAAGAATTGCTCCCCAGAGCCTGGGGAGACTTACCTGAAACAAAAGAAGCATTGCCTTTGTATCATCTATGTTTTTTGCCGTAGCTTTATTTATGAGATATACAGTGAGAAAAAGGGCGATTACCGAAAATTCCAGATAGTAGAAATATCTTTCCTCTATTTTTACGTTCCAGAGGCATGGCAGGTTACAGTATATCATAAATAGCAATAAAAGCACCGTAGCTCCTTTTTTATTTATCAAAATATGGATTAATTTTATCAGAAAGGACCATTTCCAGGAAATAAGGGACAGATATCTGATTGCATTGGCCATGTCATACCGGTAAAGGAACCACTTGATGATTTTGGATTGATCTACTGGGTCCGTGTCATCTGAGAAATCAAGGGAACAGAAATATATTTCATTTTTTTTAAGAAATCTGCTGTCAAGGATTTTTTTACATCCCTCTTCATCATTATAATGAATGCAATATCTTAAAGCTCTGTAAACAATGAGTTCTTTCCCATATTCTTCAGAATCTCCTAGCGAGGACGAGATAGATTGAAAAAAAATGTTTTCATCTTCCGGACTGTCAAATAATTCTGGCAGTAATTCTATAAGGGTATAATAAATTTTATTTAAAGATTTACCTTCCTGTTCTCTATGTTCTTTTTTGAAGGCTTTTGTAATTGCTATGAAGAAGTCTGACCATATCTTTCTTCTGAGTGGTTTTTCTTTCTCTTTTATGTAAATAAGCAGATGTTTCGGTAATTTCTCATGTTTTTTAATCTTTGAAGAAAAATTATCTGAGAATTCTTTATCAATCAGCAGATCGTCTATATAAGAGAGATCGTCATAAAGAGCTTTTGATTTTTTTCTCTTAAAGAACACCTTTTCATTGTACTCCTGTTTTTCTTTATTTCCTTAAAAAATTATATCATTTCAACTGGAATAAATCAAACTATCAAATGATTGAGTTTGAAAATGACAGATAATTTTACATACAATGGAAAAAAAATTGTTGCAGAATGTTCGGATTGAAAAGTGAATAGTGAAAAAGTTTGCATTTTATCTGCTATTCACTATTCACTATTCACTAATTAATAGATTTCTGAAAGCGATTACGATTTTTAGTAAAAGTGAAACTATCTGTCATGAAAAAACACTATCAATTTAAAGTAATTCTAAAAATTCACTTGTAATTATATAATTAAATAAGTATAATATTAAAGCAGGTATTATTATTATTTAATTTTTTAAGGAGGAAAATATGAAAAAAAATAGGATTTTAGAATTATGTTGCCTCTTATTTCTTCTTGTTTGTCTATCAGGTCTGTATGTAATTGGATGTGGTGATTCAGGTTCAGCAGTTACAGGTAATCCTGTAAATCCCTCACAACCGTCGGCTGTCCCCCCGCAGAAAGGGAATATTCTTGGAACTCTGGTCAGTGCTCAGGGAGTTCCTATGGCTGATTTAATAGTAATTTTAAGAGCCGCCCTTGGTAGCCCTGAAATTGCAAGAACCACTACAAACAGCAGTGGAAGCTTTTCTTTTACAAATATTACCGTAGGCAGTTATGTTATTGAAGCTCTCAATGCAGCAGGAGTATTAATGGCAAATAATAATGTAAGTGTAAGTGCCAATAGCACATCAGATGCTACATTGCAGGAAGGAAGTCTGCTCCCGACACCGACTCCTACCAATACGCCGGGGCCTACCAGTAATGTAACGGTAATTCCACCTGTCAATCCTACTTCAGCTCCGGGTAGTACATCCACACCGACTCCTACAGGTACCCTTACTCCTCCTACACCAACGTCGACTCCTACAGGTATTGCAACTTCAACTCCCAAGAATGCCGATGGACCTGTTGCATTCGGCATCTTATCCGGTTATGGGTATGTAGTTAATCAGCAAAGTGGTAATGTGTCACTCTTCAATCCTCAAACTAAAACTCTTACAACAAGCGGCGGAAAACCTGTCGTAATTGAAGCGACTGCCACTACTACTCCCGGAGTCGGCATATCGGGTGCAAATGGCCTTATTGACGCCTGTGCTCCTGCCACTAATGATGTTTACATAGCCGATGTTCTACACCCTTTTCTATGGGTAATAAATTCCAGTAATAATGCTATATCCAGCCTTATTCCTCTGACTGATTCCAAACGAAGCGGCCATACTACGGCATCAAGTGCTATTTCAGGCACATCCAACCGTGTAGTTGTTGCTTCCCGGGGTGCCTATGACGAGCTTATTATCGTTACAATTCCGGCTACAAATCCTCCGAGCATTTCTTATTATCCTTTTGCAGATCCCAATACTGGCTGGACTACCTTGAGCCCTGTTCCTAATACTGTTGATACCGAACCTGTAGATGTAGTAGATTATTCGGCAGGTCAGAGTATTTTTGCCGCTCTCGATACAGACTACAGTATAGGAGTGTTAAATCAGGGAACGGGAAAATATATAGGCAGAATACCATTGCTGGATCCAAATAATGTGAATATGAGACCAACTGCGCTTGATATATCAAGTTCGGGCTCTATAGGCGTTGTTGTCGCTCAATCAAATCTTGTCAATCCTATGGTTCAGCTTTTAACCTTCAGTCCTACCGCCCGTACGATTACAGGACGGGTTAATCTTGTAGATGAGAGTAACTATAAGTTTTATCCTACAGATGTAATGATAGATACCAATGGAACTCTTGCCTATGTTTCCGGGAGATTTGGTAATACAAGTTCTACCTATGGTGTTCTTGTAGTTAATATTGCTAACGCCGATAATCCTTATATTGTTGACAAAACTCAGGTTGAAGGCGGTCATAATCCTGTGGATTTCAGTGCTCTCGGACAGTATCTCCAGATCAAATTTGGAAAATATAATACCAGCCCAACTCAATTTTATGTGGCCAATAATTTAAGTGATTCCTTTACAATCATGAATTTTAATGGTCTCACTAACCTTATTGATCAGACTGTAAACTTGAATCAATAAATTATAATAAAAAAATTACCGGGTACGTAATGTATTCGGTAATTTTTTTATCTCAAAAAAGTAAAATTATGGCAGAATTTTTGCAGTCTATCTCTTTATGGCCAATAAATATATTTATATCATCATTATTATATGTCTTATCATCTCTTTTCGTCCTCCTGTTCTGGCCTCTTCTGGACCGGAAAACCTGCAGGACTTTTATGCCAGAAAACTCCATGCCTGTAAAAAAACTGATACGGAATTGAAAGCCCGCCTTGCAGGGGCAAAGCTTAAATTATTACAGTTGAATAATATTCGTTCGGCTCCTGTTACGGAAGTTACTATTACTTCCATTTCCCCACTTACCGATTATCTGAACTTAACCAGAAAATATTTTCCTCTTGCAGAGATAACAGGGAGGTTTCAGGACTGGCGAACCACGTCGAAATACAGACACCGTGCAGGATTACATTATGGTTATGACATATATCTTGAGAAAGGTACAAAAATACCTGTTCTATGGGATGGTACTGTAACAGATGTAATTAACTGGTACGGCGAAGAATATGGAGTTACCGTTACATCTTCCAACGGTTTAAATCTTACCTATGGTCATGTGAGTCCGAGAGTGGAACCGGGGCAGAAGGTATCAAGAGGAGATATTATAGCACTCTGCTGGAGTGATCATGTAGATTTGAAGATGAGAGACAGCACCGGAAATTTTGTGGATTTTGCAAAATTTATTGGTGTTAAAAAAACACGTCCTCCAAGGACATTTGAAAAGGAAAAGAAAATAGCTTCATGCCAGATATTTCTTATAGAATCATTTGTTCATTTGAATATAGCAGAAGCCTATATGGAGTATATAAAAACTATGTCATCATATTACAGTGTTACTATGGCAGGTCTCTCGGAAGAGGAAAGGTTTTTTACAGGGAAAGACTCTAAAAAATACAGGGAAGAAATCGATTATATACACAGTCTTAAAGAAATATTTGCTGAAAATTTCAGACTCAGGAAAAAGAAAATGTCTTCAATTACAGGGATTGTGGAAAAACATATAGCCCTGGCAGGGGAAAAACAGAAAAAAAGTGAGGAGTTTTTATACACCTCTGAAGTAAAAATGATATTTAAAACGGTTCAGGAAAAAATGAATAAAGTGAAAACTGATTTTAAACCGGTAAAAGAAAGGTTTCATCCGTCTCCTGTCTCAGGTGTAACTTTTAAATTTCCTCCCGAATATATTGTTCAAATCAAAACAGGAGGGGTAAAATCGGGAAATGATAAATCTTTACTGGAAGCAAAGAATAATCTTGCTGCAGCCTTTGAGCTTTATATACAGGGAGTCATTACTGTGGAAAAACTTGATAATTTTAGAAGTAATTACAGAAAGGTTTTGATGAAATATAGAGCTGAAAGTTATTAAAAAGTCTTGACATATAAAAGACAATCGGTTAAAATAATGAAATATAATTCTTGATTATTTAAATAGGGAAAGGAAGATGACTATGTGTCTTGTAACAAAAGAAGGACCTGATTTTAAAGCCCAGGCAGTTATGCCGAATAATACCTTTGAGGAATTGAGTCTGTCAAAATTCAGAGGTAAATATGTGCTTTTATTTTTTTATCCTCTGGATTTTACCTTTGTATGTCCTACCGAGATTATAGCTTTTGATAAGAAAGTGGATGAATTTAAAAAGAAAAACTGTGAAGTTATCGGAGTCTCTATAGATTCACACTTTACCCATCTGGCTTGGAAAAATACTCCCCGTGATCAGGGAGGTATAGGAAATGTTCAATATCCTCTTGTGTCGGATCTGGATAAAAATATTTCAAAAGCCTATGGAGTACTGGTCAATGAATCTATAGCTTTAAGAGGCCTTTTCCTTATAGATCCGAAGGGTGTGGTCCGTCATGCCCTGGTCAATGATCTGCCCCTCGGCAGAAGTGTTGACGAAGCACTTCGCACACTTGATGCACTGCAGTTTGTAGATACTCATGGCGAAGTATGTCCTGCCAACTGGAAGGAAGGGGAAGAGGCCATGAAGCCTACTTCCGACGGTGTAGCAGGTTATCTGGCAAAACACGGGTAAATTTTTTAGAGGCAGGCCATCGGGCCTGCCTCTATTTTTTAAACTATTTCTACCTTTACTCCTGTAGACTCTGTAATCAATTCTGCAAATTTCTCTATCTGTTCTGTTTTAAAATATTTCTGATTATGTTCTTCTCTTGGGCTTCCGAGAATGAGCAGCTCAGCTTTTTTTTCAGTGATACATTTCTCTATGGCTTCTCTTATTGTGCCTTCATCTATGATAAAATCTGCTTTCACTTCTTTTTTCTTTGCCCTGGCTCTGGCTATACGTAACAGAAGCCTTCCCATTTTTATTACCTCATCTTTGAGTTCTACCATGATCCTACAGTCAGATTTTTCAATTAAATTGTTGTCTATAACATAGAGAAAGGTTATATTAAAACCTCTTTCTTTTGCGATATCTATTGCTTTTTCCTGAGTTTTTTTACTTGCCTGGCCGCCTCTTATGGCACATACGAGTGTTTTCATTTACATTACTCCCATACATTACTCCCACGATTCTATAACAGACAGAGCTTCAAGTCTTCTGTCTATTTCTTCTTTTAATTCTGTATAAACTTCATCGGAAAGAAGGCCCCTGTGAAGAGCATCGCCAAGGGCGCTTTTTTCTGCTGTTAAAGCATCTCTTCTTGCCTGAATGATTATTTCTTTCTCCATGTCAGGGTATTCTGCAAACAGGTCTGTCAGATCTTTCGTGAGTTTTTCATCAATCTCGTCATATTCTTCACACATACCGGTCCATATGTCACCGGAAAGAATACCTTCTTCCTTTAATCTTATTAAACTTTGAATACCTGCTCTCGTGGAATAGAGCTTCCCCCACTTTTTTTCCCTTGTCAGCCTTCTTTCAGGTTTTTCGGTAAGTCCGAGTTTTTTTAATATAAATTGAATGGTTGTACCCTGAGCCAGGAGAGTGAACAGCACAACTCCGTAAGCCATTGTTTGAAGCAGTTCCCTGTTCGGTAAATTCAGAGGGAGCGTAAGAGCAAGAGCAAGACTCAGAGCTCCCCTGAGCCCTCCCCAGAATAGAATATGTCTCCATTCCCGCGGAATATAGCCTCCCATATAGTGATGTACAGGCCATGAAAGACCGTATACAACAATGGCGCGGCTGATTAATACTGCAATAACTGCTACCAGTATAGCATCAATATCTTTTACTATTGTAGGTATATTTATTTTAAGTCCTATGAAAAGAAAAACCATTGAATTCGCCAGGAAAGCCAGATATTCCCAGAAATTATAAAGAACTATTTTAGTTGTGGGAGACATTCCGCTGGGGCCAAGGTTTCCACTCAATATTCCTGCTGCCACTACTGCAAGTACGCCGCTTACATGGAAATGTTCTGCCATAAGATAACTGCCATAGGCCAGAACAGTTGTTATGGTTATTTCTATAAGATAGTCATCAATGCGGGCTATAATCTGTGCTCCTATCCATCCCAGAACTCCTCCTATTACCAGTCCCATAAAGGAGACTTTTATAAAACTCAGTATAGATAAGTGAAGATTAAATGAAGCTGTTAATGCGACAGCCATAGCCAGTTTAAACAGTACTATGGCGGTGCCGTCATTGAATAAACTTTCTCCTTCTACCGTTACGGCAAGTCTTTTCGAAACACCGAGTGTTCTGAACAGGGCCACTACAGCTACAGGATCTGTGGCGGAAATAAGGGCGCCGAATACTATTGCTACCGGTATGGCTATACCTGTTCCCCAGGTTATAATTGCTCCCACAATCAATGTAGTTATTATAACTCCCGGTACGGCAAGCATTAATATTGACATGAAATTATCCCTCAGCACATTGAATTCCACATGGAAAGCTGCTTCAAAAACCAGGGGAGGTATAAATATACCCAGTATGAGTTCAGGTGTTATTTCAATATTTACCGGCGATTGGCTGGTTACAAAAAGTCCTGCAATTACAAGAGCCACTGTGTATGGCATCCTCAATCTCTGTGCCACTACAGCGACAATTGTTACAAGAACTAGTAATTCAATTATGAGTGTTTCACTTTCAAAGAAATGCTCTAAATTGTCCATTTTTAATACTCTTTGTTAGTTTCATAACTATCCATAAATAGTAAAGTCGTAAAGCGTGATGCGTAAAGCGTAATGCGTAAGGAAATAAATCTGTCACGCGTTACGCGTTAAGACTTTCATATAAATATATTTTATTATAGTATCATTATGTTTAATTTTCTGCAAGTTACTTTTTATTAAATTTTTATATAGAATGGTTGCTATTGCAACGATTTTGTTGTAAACTGATACTAATAATTTTTTTTATTAACGAAATCTCTGGATTTTATATTGACAGTATATTTTTGAAAGGGGTTGTTATTAATGATACTCAAGCATTGTATGAAGGATGTCATTGCTATCCGGCCTTCAACTACCGTCAGAGAGGCGGCGAAATTGATAATTGAAAAACGGGCAGGCACACTTCCTGTAGTGGATGATAATGAAACTCTCATAGGAGTGGTAAGACTTCCCAGTCTTTTGAAGGTGTTTATGCCTAACTTCGTCTCTTTACTGGATAATATTGATTTTGTAGCTGACTTCGGTTCTCTCGAAGATCTCCATTTCAGCGATATACCGGAAATAGAACATATTACTATGAAAAAAATTATGGAAAAACCTGTTCTTGTAGATGAGGAATGCGGTCTTTTGCGGGCTTTTGCCATTATGGATAAATATAATTTTATGGATTTACTCGTTGTAAATAAGGAAGGCCGTCTTGTCGGTATTGCTTCCCGTGTGGATATTGCCGCAGGATTTCTCTCTGCTTCTATGGAGAGCGGAGGTGCTCTGACATGACATTGCCTCAGATTATTGCTCTTGTTATTTTTATTCTTACTTTTACTCTTCTCATTACCGAAAAGATTCACCGTACTATTGCCGCCATGATTGGCGCTTCCGTAATGGTAGGAATCGGAATAATAATGAAATTTTATTCTGCGGAAGAAGCGCTTCATACAGTCGATTTTGAGACACTGGGATTGCTTCTTGGCATGATGATTCTTGTAAGACTCCTTCAGCAGACAGGTTTTTTTCAGTATGCAGCAATTGTGACTGCAAAAAAATCCGGAGGGAATGTATGGTTTTTACTTGTATTTCTGGGGGGAATTACATCTGTTTTATCTATGTTTCTGGATAATGTTACCACTGTTGTTCTGATTGCTCCCGTGACAATATTGATTGCCGAAATGCTTAATATAAGTGCCGTTCCTCTTCTCATGGCAGAAGCCATGCTGTCAAACATAGGAGGAGTTGCCACTCTTGTCGGTGATCCTCCCAATGTAATAATAGCTACTGTCACGAAATTTACTTTTCTGGATTTTTTGACCCATCTGGCTCCTATGTCTATTGTGGCATGGTTTGTTACTCTTATTATATTCAGAATCGTTTTTCGTAAAGAACTGTCTGCGAAACCTAAAAATATAAAAGGACTTATGAGCCTGAATGAAAAGAAAGCCCTCAAGGATCCTCAGAATGCGAGAAAAATATTGACAGTACTCGGTTTTGTAATAATATTTTTCTTCTTGCAGGGTCTGCTTCATCTTACCCCTGCCTATGTGGCTCTGACAGGAGCTTCTCTCGCTCTGTTGCTTGTACGTCCTCCTATGGAAGAGACTATAAGTCATGTCGAATGGAATGTTCTTCTGTTTTTTGCTTCTCTCTTTATCTGTGTGGGAGGACTGAAGTTTTCAGGATTATTAGAATTATTCTCAACAGGTATAGTGGGTCTTGCCAGAGAGAACCTTTTACTTGCCGATTTGCTTTTACTATGGGTAGGGGCAATAGCATCGGGAATTATAGATAATATTCCCTTTACAATAGCCATGGTTCCTGTGATCCAAAAACTGGGAGAAATGGGGATATGTGTTTCTTCACTATGGTGGGCTCTTGCCCTGGGAGTCGGTTTCGGAGGTAATGCCACACCTATAGGTTCTACTGCCAATGTGATAATTGTATCTTTAAGTGAAAAGACCAAAAAACCTATAACTTTTAATCTCTGGCTCCGTACCGGTATTCCTGTTATGATTTTTACATGTCTTTTTATAAGTGTATTATTTATTATATTCTTTAAATGGATGAATACGCCGTAATTTATAAATAAATATAATTTTATGAATTTACTTGCTATAAATATAGAAGAATGTCCTGCATCAGGTATTATGGCAGGATTTTTTCTGCCTGTATGAACGGAGATGTTTTAATATGACATTGCCTCAGATTATTGCTCTTGTTATTTTTATTCTCACTTTTACTCTTCTCCTTACAGAAAAGGTTCACCGTACTATTGCCGCCATGGTTGGCGCTTCCGTAATGGTAGGAAGCGGAATAATAATGAAATTTTATTCTGCGGAAGAAGCACTTCATACAGTTGATTTTGAGACACTGGGGCTGCTTCTGGGCATGATGATTCTTGTAAGACTCCTTCAGCAGACAGGTTTTTTTCAGTATGCAGCAATTGTGACTGCAAAAAAATCCGGAGGGAATGTATGGTTTTTACTTGTATTTCTGGGGGGAATTACATCTGTTTTATCTATGTTTCTGGATAATGTTACCACTGTTGTTCTGATTGCTCCCGTGACAATATTGATTGCCGAAATGCTTCATATAAATGCCGTACCTTTCCTTATGGCAGAAGCTATGCTGTCAAACATAGGAGGAGTTGCCACCATGGTAGGAGATCCTCCCAATGTAATAATAGCCACCGTCACAAAATTTACTTTTCTGGAGTTCCTGACCCATCTGGCTCCCATGTCCCTTGTGGCATGGTTTGTTACTATTATTATATTCAGAATCGTTTTTCGTAAAGAAGTGTCTGCAAAACCTAAAACTATAAAAGGCCTGATGAGTCTGAATGAAAAGAAAGCCCTCAAGGATCCGCAGAATGCAAGAAAAATATTGACAGTCCTCGGTTTTGTAATAATATTTTTCTTCTTACAGGGTCTGCTTCATCTTACCCCTGCCTATGTGGCTCTGACAGGAGCTTCTCTTGCTTTACTGCTTGTACGTCCTCCTATGGAAGAGACTATAAGTCATGTCGAATGGAATGTTCTTCTATTTTTTGCTTCTCTCTTTATCTGTGTGGGAGGACTGAAATTTTCAGGATTACTCCATTTGTTTTCCTCCGGCATAATTGATCTGGCAAGAGAAAACATCTTACTTGCAGATATGCTTTTACTCTGGGTAAGCGCAATAGCGTCAGGCGTTATTGATAATATTCCTTTTACAATAGCCATGGTTCCTGTGATTCAAAAGCTGGGAGAAATGGGCATACATGTTACTTCTCTCTGGTGGGCTCTTGCTCTGGGTGTAGGTCTGGGAGGTAATGCCACACCTATAGGTTCTACTGCCAATGTAATAATTGTATCTTTGAGTGAAAAAACCAGAAAACCGATTTCTTTTAATCTCTGGCTTCGTACCGGTATTCCTGTCATGATCCTCACATGTCTTGTTATAAGTTTATTATTTGTTATTTTCTTTAAATGGATGAATACGCCATCTATGTAATAGTGCAGATTATTGCCAGTATCTGGCTGGTTAAAATAATACACATGAGAGTTTTTCAGGAGGTATTTTATGTCTGTAAAATATGTTATATTATTTATACTATTAATATTATCAGCAGGTATATATACAGTTTCAGGACAGGCTGAAATGGCAGTTGCTTCAGAAACACCATTTTTAACTTCATTTCCTTCTATTACTCCTTCCCCTTTAGATAATGCTTCTGTTCCGCCTGAAGCCAGTAAAATTCCTTCTCTTCCTTCTCTTACCCCCGTAACAGATAAAACTTCTGTACCGGAAGGTAATCCTGCTCCGCCTGAAGCCAGTAAAATTTCTTCTTTCCCTTCTCTTACTCCCGTAATAGATAAAATTTCTGTACCGGAAGCCAGTCCTGCTGCAGTTGTACCTGCTGGTAATTCATTGCCTTCTGCCACTCCTGAATCTGTATCAGTTACGGATGTGAAAAGCACTGTGTACAAAAAGAAAAATGTTCCTGTTATTCTTTATGAAAAAGAGCTTTTTTCTGTAAATACAGCTATGGGGCCTTATTCTCCTGAGGAAAGAGTGAGTATTATATTAAATAGATTGCAAAAAATTTCAGATGACAGGTCTTTCAATCCGGAAGAGATTAAAGTAGAGATAAAGGACGGTTATCCCTGTATTATATATAAAGATATAGTAATAATGACTCTGAGCCAGGAAGACAGGAAATATGAAGGCCTTTCTGACAGAGAAGTAGCAGATAAATATGCTCAGAAAATAAGAAATACTCTGAAAAGTTACAAAGAAGAACGCAGCTTTAAGACTATTATTTACGGTATTATTTATTCCCTTATTACAACACTGATTTTTGCATTCCTTTTAATAATTCTGGATAGATTACTTGCTTTAATATATAAAAAGATTAATTCCTGGCATGGAAGCCGTATTTCCGATATTAAGATACAGAATCTCGTACTTCTTTCAGGAGATAAAATTGCAGGGTTTATTATAAAATCGGTAAAAATAATTGCTTTTACGGTAAGATTTATAATTTGCTATATATATCTTTCTCTTGTCTTCAGCTTTTTTGTCTGGACAAAGGATCTGGGGAAAAAACTATTGACCTATGTTCTTTCGGGAATTTACATTATATGGATAAAATTTTTATTTTATCTTCCTCATCTGTTTTTCATTCTTGTTGTAGCCTTTATTACCTATTATATAATCAGATTTGTCAGATTTATCTTTTTAGAGTTGGAAAAAGGTACTGTGGAATTTCCGGGTTTTTATAGGGAATGGGCACAGCCTACTTATATGATTGTTCGTTTTCTTATTATTGCCCTCTCATTGATTATAATATTTCCCTATCTCCCCGGATATGCTTCACCTGCTTTTAAAGGTATATCCCTTTTCCTTGGCATCCTCTTTTCTCTCGGCTCCACTGCAGTCGTGTCCAATATGGTGGCAGGCATTATTCTTATATACATGAATGCATTCAGGGTTGGAGACAGAGTAAAAATAGGAGATGTTACGGGAGATATAATAGAGAAAACCATTTTTTTAACCCGTATCAGGACGATAAAAAATGTGGATATTACCATGCCCAATGCCAT
>DAIOEN010000056.1:0-31212 GCA_036746235.1 Vulcanimicrobiota bacterium
AATACTACGGATGGCAGTCATGTTTTTTTGTACCTGCCGTTATATCTATAGCTGTTGCAATTTTCCTTGCTGAGAGACTCAGGGATACTCCCGGCTCTCTTGGCCTGCCTCCGGTAGAAGTTTATACTGCGCCGACTGATGAAGAGTTTTTACTGAGACTCAGAACAGGTTATCTCGATGTACCTTTCGGAAAAGAAGAGACTTCAGAGAAAAAAGAACCGGGTAAAGAAGAGGACGAAATCCCTTTTAAAGAATTTCTTATGAAATATGTATTTTCAAATGTTTATATATGGATTATATGTTTTGCCAATTTTTTTGTTTATGTTATAAGATATATCTTTATGAACTGGGCTCCTACATTCCTGAATGAAATGAGGGGGATTTCACTGGTACAGGCAGGGGGGATGACTGCAGGTTTTGAAGTGGCAGGCCTTGTGGGTTCCCTCCTGGCAGGATGGCTTACAGACAGATATTTTAAGAGCAAAAGAGGCCCTGTATGTGTAATTTATATGGTTTTTACGGTTATAGCAATATTTATTTTCTGGAAGTTACCTGCAGGTTTTCCCTGGCTGGACACACTTATGTTATTCCTTATAGGTTTTTTTATTTATGGCCCTCAGTTTCTTGTAGGTATAATGACTGTTGATATAGCTACTAAGAGAGCCGCTGCAACAGCTATAGGACTTACAGGATTTTTCGGGTATATGAGTGGTATAGTATCAGGATGGGGGCTGGGATGGGTTGTAGATCATTACGGATGGGACGGCGGTTTTTTTCTCCTTGTTCTCTGTTCTGTAATTGCTACGTTATTCTTTGCATTTACCTGGAATGTAAAGGGAGAAGATTGAGGGACACATATGCAGAAGGACACACAGAAAAAGGGGCTATTTTTTATTTTACATTTGAGGCTCAGTGACGTATGAAAAGAAATATATTTATAATTCTTTTTTTTATAATACTCAATTTCATACCATGCTATTCTGCCGGAGAGTGTAATGATAAAGACCTGAAATCTTTACTGGAAGAATATAAAAATTTTCGCTGCCAGAAAGGATGGTTTAACGGCGGTAAGGAATGGAATAAAGAGCTTGATAGCTGGGGCGGCAGATACCATACTGTTATGGTAAAACTCGGTGAACTTCTCGGAAATTCAAATTACACAGAATATGATATAATAAATTTAATGGGAGAGCCGGATATGAGATATCATAATGATAAAGATAAGCCTCCTCATATTATGGAAAAAGAATACAAACCGGGAGGTTATGAAGATATTGATAAAGAACATCTCATATATTTCTGGCGCGGCTTCCATGATTATCTTTATTTTGTATGTCAGAATGGTAAAGTCATCTATTCTGACTGGTATTTTGCCTATGAATAATTTAAAAGTATAGGAATTTTCATTTGATGGCGTAAAATAAAGCTTTAGATGAAGACTATATAGAAACGATTTATCTAAATAATTTATCAGCCACGCGTCACGCGTCACGACAGAAAAGGATGATTAAAATGAGCAAGAAAGTTATATTACTCGTTGAGGATAACCCTGATGACGAACTTCTCACATTGAGGGCTCTAAAGAAAAACAATGTAATGAACGATATTGTCATATGTCGAAATGGTGTGGAAGCAATAGATTATCTTTTTGGAAAAAATGACCATGAAGTTGAACTTCCACAGTTAATATTACTTGATTTGAAATTGCCTAAAATTGACGGGCTCGAAGTGCTCAGAAAAATAAGATCCACTGAAAGAACCAGATTTTTGCCTGTTGTAGTTCTAACGTCTTCGAAAGAAGAAAGGGATATAGTAGAAAGTTATAAACTGGGAGCAAACAGTTATATTCAGAAGCCTGTTGATTTTTCACAGTTTATAGAGTCTGTAAAACAACTGCAGCTTTACTGGCTTGTAATGAATGTGTCTCCTGTTAACATGAAATAAATAGAATTAAAGGGAGGTCGTTTATGTTTTTTAATATTGATATTCTTCTTATTGAAGATTCGGAAGATGATGCCATATTACTCATCAGGGAATTAAAAAGATCCGGTTTAAAACCTTCTTATAAAAGAGTTGATAACAGAGAAGAATTATGTAAAGCACTGGACCATGAGAAATGGGATATTATTATTTCCGATTATTCTATGCCTCATTTTAACGGCCTCTCAGCTCTGGAAATTTTAAAAGAAAAAGCTATAGATCTTCCCTTTATTATCGTATCAGGTGCCATAGGTGAAGATATTGCAGTGGAAGTTATGAGGGCAGGAGCCCATGATTATATTCTGAAAAATAACCTGAAAAGACTGGTTCCTGCTATTGAAAGGGAATTAAGGGAAGCAAAAATAAGAATTGAGAGAAAAAAAGCAGATGAAGAACTCAGGGAAATTCAAAGAAAACTTCTTACTCTTATGAGCAATCTCCCCGGCATGGCCTACAGATGTAAATATGATAGTAATTGGACTATGGAATTCGTAAGTGAAGGATGTTTTCATTTAACAGGTTACGATCCTCATGATTTGATTGATAATAAAAGATTATCCTATAGTGATATTATTCATTATGAAGATCAGGCGATGGTCATACAGCAGATTCAGGTTTCTGTGGCAGAAAAGAGACCTTTTGAAATTGTTTACAGAATTATTACGTCAAGAAATGGAGAAAAATGGGTCTGGGAAAAAGGACAGGGTGTCTTTTCCGGTAATGGTGATATAGTTGCCCTGGAAGGCTTTATTACTGATATAACAGAAAGTAAGAAAGGAGAAGACAGATTAAGAGAAAGTGAATATTCATACAGGACTCTTGCACAGAATTTACCCGGTATCGTTTACAGGATATTTGTAAGAGAAGGCTATAAGATGAAATTTTTCAATGATATGCTTTTACCTCTGACAGGTTTTAAACAGGAAGAGATTTCTGAAGGAGCTATGTGTTCTATTTACCATCTGGTAGAAGAAGAAGACAGGCAGAATGTACTGAAAATAGTAGCAAAGGCAGTTGAGGATAATGAGACGTTTCAAATGGAATATCGTTTTAACTGTAAAGATGGCCATCAGAGATATTTTTCCGAAAGAGGCAGACCTGTTCTGGGAACGGATGGCAGTCTTCTTTATATAGACGGTGTAATTTTTGATATAACAGAGCAGAAGATGGCTGAACAGGCATTGAAAGAAAGTGAAAGCAGGAATAGAGCGTTGCTTGCTGCCATACCTGATATTATGTTTATATATGATAAAAACGGTATATTCTGGGATTACCATTCATCTGACATAAAAGCTCTCCTTGTCTCACCGGAACAGTTTCTTGGTAAAAACCTGAAAGATATATTGCCATCTGATATTTCAGAAACAGTTATGAAACTTTTAAATAAAGCTCTGGAAACAGGTAAAGGGCAATCGATGGAATACAGTCTGTTTATCGACGGACAGGAGAAATATTTTGAAAGCCGTATTGTGCCATGTGGCAGTGAAAAAGTTCTCTCTCTGGTCAGGGATATTACAGAAAAAAGGAAGGCAGAAGAGGAGAGAAAGAAGCTTGAACAACAGCTTCAACATGCTCAGAAACTGGAAAGTCTCGGAGTACTTGCCGGCGGTATCGCCCATGATTTCAATAATATACTTACAGGAATTCTGGGATATGCAGATCTTACTCTCCTCGACCTCTCTCCTCTGTCCCCTGCGAGAGACAGTGTACAGCAGATTGTAATTGCTGCAAGAAGAGCAGCAGACTTAACAAAACAGATGCTTGCCTATTCAGGTAAAGGGAAATTTTTAATTCAACCTCTTCATATTTCCAGTATAGTTCAGGAAATGAGCCACCTTCTTGAAGTTTCTATTTCCAAGAAATGTATACTGAAATATAATTTTTCCAGAGACCTTCCTCTGATAGAAGGTGATGCAACCCAGATACGTCAGATCATTATGAATCTGATCATAAACGCTTCCGATGCCATAGGGGAATACAGCGGTGTCATATCATTGAATACGGGAGTTATGTACTGTGATTATGCCTATCTTTCTGAGAGTTATATAAACGAAAATCTTCCTGAAGGTTATTATGTATATCTTGAAGTGGCAGATACAGGTTGTGGTATGACAAGAGAAATTCAGAATAAGATTTTTGATCCATTTTTTACAACAAAATTCACCGGAAGAGGTCTCGGACTTGCGGCAGTCCTCGGTATAGTCAGAAGTCATCATGGATGTATAAAAATTTACAGCGAACCTGCGAGAGGAACCAATTTCAGGGTGCTTTTTCCTGCATCGAACATTGATAGTAAAATGATTGAAAAAGAAAAATCTGAATCTAAAAGTTGGCATGGCAAAGGAACGGTACTTGTAGTTGATGATGAGAAAACTGTCCGTACTGTAGCAAAAGCTATGTTGAACAAACTTGGCTTTACTGTGCTCACTGCAGACGATGGTATAGCAGGTATTGAAATATTTAAAAATAATATTGATGATATAGGAGCAGTACTGCTGGATATGACTATGCCTCATATGAATGGAGAAGAAACCTTTAAAGAACTTCGCCGTCTCAGAAAGGATGTGCAGGTTATTCTTTCAAGCGGTTATAACGAACAGGAAGCAATAAGCCGTTTCCCCGGACAGGGACTGGCAGGTTTTATACAGAAACCTTACAGGGTGGATGAACTGGTAAGAGTGCTTCAGAAGGTTTTTAAAGAGTGAGTCGTGAAAAGTGAAGAGTGAAAAGTAGGGGCGAACCACTGTGTTCGCCCTGTGAAGGGTAGTGACTTTACAAAATTATATAAAATTATGCAGGAAATAATTATTTTAATAGGTTTTCCCGGATCGGGAAAAACAACTTACTGTAGAGAAAAATTACCTGAGTATATAAGGATTTCCCTTTATGAGCTTACCCGTATGGCAGGAGGCAATAAAAAAGTAGCAAAAAAGCTGGAATTGAAGTGTATCGAAAAAGCTCTTGATATGGGATTTAATGTTGTTATTGACCGGGCGAATCTCACCGAAAGACGAAGAAAAAAGATTGTTGATTTTGCCAGAGAAAAATATGTTCATATAAAGGCTTTATGGTTTTCTGTGGAAGAACATATATGGCAGGAAAGAAATAAGAGGAGAAGATTAGCCGGGGAAGAATCTTCTCCCAGAGTATCTGAACTGGAAATAGAAGATATGAAAAAAGAATTTGAAGAACCTTCTCTGAATGAAGGTTTTGATGAATTGTTGATAGTGAAGGGTGAAGAATGATTAATGTCCTATTATTTTCACTTTAACAGGCATGGCCGGAGCGGTCACAACCAAATATGAAAATGAATAGACAGTAAATCATAAGACTTCATCATTTTCATATAAATACACTAAAATGAAATAAACCGGAGACATATCCATGAATGACGATTATTCTTTAGCCATGAATATAAAAGAAGATATCGAAGAGTGTATTGCCGGAAGAGATAATTCCTTCCCATGCATTTCTTCATCCCTTCTCAGCCCTTCTGTAAGAAAAATCCTGGGCGAACTTTCAGGAGAAAACCTTACAGAAACGCTCGAACAGGGTCATAAAGGAACCATCTTTGACAGAGCCCTTTCAATGCTCCGTAATACAGAGATAGATGATTTTCGTCTCATAAATATCCTGGAAATTCTGAAAGATACAAGAATAGATCTTAGCGAAACAGATCTTTCATACCTTGACCTCAGAAAGATATCTTTAAATAATGTAAGACTCGGTTATGGAGAGATAAACGGTATTTTGAAAGGTGCCGATTTGAGAGGAGTTATAATGAGTCCTTCTACCATGTTCCCTGAAGGTTACGAGGGACATGGAGGTGAAGTATTCTGCCTTGCACTCAGCCCTGACGGTAAGACTCTTATGTCTCTGTCTTCTGATAAAACTATGAAAGAGTGGGATATTTCTACCGGGTATTGCAGAAAAACATTTAATACCGATTCCCATGCCAGATTTGCCTGTTATACACAGGACGGGAAAGGGATTGTTTCTGTAAACAGGTATGGCATAATAAAAATATGGAATGACAGGGGAGAGATTGTTAAATCTCATACGGCAAAATGCGGTGAAGTCTATTCTGCTCATGTCAGTCCTGACGGGGAAAAAATAGTTATCGGAAGTAATGTAATTACAGAAATAAATCTTCACACAGGAGAAGTAATTAAAATTTACAGAGGACATTCGTATAAGGTGAATTCTGTACAGTACAGTAAAGACGGCATGAAGATCCTGTCGGGAGGTTCTTACGGAGAACTGAAAGAATGGGATGTGTCTTCAGGCGGATTTATTAGAAATTTCGAGAAAAAAACGGAAGAAATTACTTCTGTTTCATATAGCCCTGACGGGAAAATGATTGCCTGCGGAAGTAAAGACGGAATAATACAGGAATATGACAGTGAAACAGGAGTAAGCCTTAAAACCTGCCGGAGCAGCGGATATCATATTATTACCTTCTCTTACAGTCGTGACGGCAGCAAAATTGCTGCAGTGAGTAAAAATAAAATCATAGAAGAATGGGACATGGAATCAGGGACACTTCTTAAAACCTTTCAGGGACATTTATGGGATGTAAATGCCATTCTTTACAGTTATGACGGAATCGGAATATTTTCTGCATCTTCTGACAGAACAGTAAAAGAATGGAATGTGGCTACAGGAGATTGTATAAGAACTTATGAGAAAATTATCTGGAATATAAATTTTGTCACTTTGAGTCCTGATGGCAGCAGACTTCTTTTCTGCGGCGGAGATAATACACTGAAGGAATGGGACTGCGCTACAGGCAGATGTGTCAGGATTTATAACGGCCACTCTATGCCTGTTATAGAGGTGTGTTACAGTCCTGACGGTAACAGAATAGCTTCATGCAGTGAAGACGGTACGATAAAGGAATGGAATGTTTTTACGGGAGCATGTGTCGGAACTTATGAAAGATATAAAGTTACCTGTATCTGTTACAGTAAGGACGGTAAGAAACTCCTTTCCGGCAGTGGCGACTGTAAGGTTAAGGAACTGGACACAGAAACAGGTAAATATGTTAAATATTTTGAATGTCATGAAAAAGGACTCAAGCTGGTTTCTTACAGAGGTGACACAGTTATTGCCATTAGCGGTGATAAAGCTATCCTCTGGGATCTTTTTACAGGAGAAATATTAAAAATCTATGATTTTTCCTTTGCAGATTCTCTGTCTTATTCAGGTGCAGTTATTATAACAAAAAAGAAAATGATAGATTACGAAGATTACATAGAAATAAAAGAATGGGACCCGCAGACAGGAGAATGTTTGAGAAGAAGCAGCGATTACCTTGTAAAAGATGAAAGAATTATAAATCATAATGGCTGGCATGTGCTGGATACAGACCGGGGAACTGTTAAAAAATGGGATGATGGGAAATATTCTCTGGAGATAAGAAATATTCCCGGCCTTTTTATACAGGGTACAAATATGGTCGGCATAAGAACAGTGGAAGGGGACATGTCTGTTTTGCATCAATACGGGGCAATTACCGGCTAATAAATCGTAATACGTGATGCCTGGAAATACAACCCGTTACGTATCACGAGATACATTATAAATGGTTACTATTACGGATTTTCCATAAAAAGATTGACTTCTTGACCTGTGTGCAGTAAAATTACTTTATCCCTTACGAAACAGATATATAAAAATGACTGATATAAAACTGGAAAAAGAACGATTTAAGAAGATGCTATTTTACGAAGATGAAGCCCGCAGACAGGGATGTGCCGTAATTGCAGGTATGGATGAAGCAGGCCGCGGAGCCTGGGCAGGCCCTGTAGTGGCAGGTATTGTTATTTTACCTGAAGATATATTTATAGCAGGCCTCGATGACAGTAAAAAACTTGCAGAAAAAAAAAGAGAAGCCCTTTATGAAGAGATAACAGATAAAGCTCTCGGTTATTCCGTCGGACTCTGCACATCATCTGTAATAGACAGAAAAAATATACTTAAAGCCACTTATATGGCCATGAAAAAAGCTGTTTCCTCTATGAAAATGACTCCTGATATGATTTTTATTGACGGCAGACCCGTACCTGATATGGGATTCTCCCAGGTCTCAATAGTCAGAGGAGATTCCAAAAGTGCATCCATAGCGGCAGCATCTATTATAGCAAAGGTTACCCGTGACAGAATGATGAAAGAATTTGCACTCGTCTATCCTGAATATGGATTTGAGAAACATAAAGGATATGGTACGAAATTACATATGAAAACCCTTGCCAAATATGGCATCTGTTCTATTCACAGAAAAACCTTTAAACCTGTAAAAGAAGTTTTGAATAAAAAGGAGATGTCATCTCAGCAATTGTCTTTTATCAATTAGCTGATAATTGATACATGAAATTAACTAAAAAACAGCTTGGTATTACAGGAGAAAAAGAAGCTCTGTCATTACTGGAAGAGAAAGGTTACGAATTTTTAGAGAAAAATTTTCGCTGTATCCTCGGTGAAATAGATCTTATAATGGCTCATGGAGAAGAACTCGTTTTTATAGAAGTACGATCCAGAACTGATACATCTTTCGGAGAACCATACGAAACAGTTAATATGAAAAAGCAGAATAAACTCTATAAACTTGCAGAATATTATTTGAATCTTAAAAATTTGCATGACAGGGCCTGCAGATTCGATGTAATCTCATTAATACTTACACATGAAGGATCTGTCAGGAAAATAGAGCATATAGAAAATGCTTTCGGTATGTAACAGGTTTATATGAGAATCGTAACGCGTAACGTGTAACGCGTGACGGGAGGAACACTTTCTCATACTTCGTTGTGACCGAACAGGTTATGGTTGTTTATATGAGAATCGTGAATGGTGAAGAGGAGAATAGGTTATCATACTTCTTTGTGACCACCCGGTCATGGGAGTTATACAGATTTTTATTAGAGAAAAAACTGTAAAAAATTTTGTGTAAATGTGTTATAGAATATGATTTTTATACAGGTTTACTCAGGATTGACACAGTCGAAAGTGTGAGTGTGAATATCATGAAATTTTTCGAAAGTACAGGTAAAATGATTATTTCCCTGCTGGAACTGGTGGGAGGCCTTGTTTCACTTTTATTTTCTACCCTCTTTTTTCTGATAAGAGGGGCTATTAATATACGCATAACTCTTGAACAGATGGCAATCCTCGGAGTGGACTCCCTTATAATAATACTTCTTACCACATCTTTTGCCGGTATGGTTATGGCCTATCAGCTTGCTTTACAGGCCCGTATATATGGTCTCGAGGGATTTGTAGGGGGAGGAGTCGTCCTTACTATGGCAAGAGAACTTGCTCCACTATTGACTGCCGTAGTAATGGCAGGCCGTGTCGGTTCTGCTATTACAGCACAGATCGCTTCTATGAAGGTTACGGAACAGATAGATGCTCTCAGATCCCTTGCTACAAATCCTATAAGATATCTTGTTGTGCCGAGATTTCTTGCCTGTCTTTTAATGACTCCTCTTCTTACCATGTTTTCCGTAGTAGGAGGTACGGCAGGAGGATATTTCGTAGCTACAGGCCAGGGAATAAATCCCTATACTTATATGGATTCTATAAAGATGTTTTTTAAGGTTTCCGACCTTACGGGAGGTCTTATAAAAGCCCTTGTTTTTGGTGCTACTGTTGCAATAGTGGGATGTTATATAGGTCTTATTACTGAGGGAGGAGCGGCAGGTGTAGGTAGATCTACCACCAATTCGGTTGTTATAGCTACAGTGCTTATATTTTTATTTAATTTTCCTTTAACTGTAGTAATTTTTGGCAACAGCGGTTTTAAGTGATCTTTATGATAAAACTCGAACATGTTTATTTAAGTTTCGGAACAAAAGAAATATTAAAAGATGTAAGCCTTCATATCCCGGAAGGAAAGGTTACTGCTCTTATCGGTTTGAGTGGTGTCGGCAAAAGTACAATCCTGAAATTAATAATAGGTTTTTTAAAACCTGATAAAGGGAAGGTTTACGTCGACGGTAAAGATATTACAAAAATGACCGAGAGGGAACTTGACAGAGTCAGAAGTGTTATGGGGATGGCTTTTCAATACTCGGCTCTTTTTGATTATATGACCTGCGGGGAGAATGTTGCCTTCGGACTGCATCAACATACAAAACTTAAAGATAAAGAAATAAAAAAGATTGTTACTGAGAAATTAAATCTTGTAGGCCTTAAAGGAGTGGAAAATCTTTATCCGAGCGAAATCAGCGGCGGTATGAGAAAAAGAGTGGGCTTTGCAAGGGCAATAGCATATAATCCGAAAATAGTACTCTATGATGAGCCTACCAGCGGTCTGGACCCTGTAATGACTACCGTGTTAAACAATTTAATATTAAAACTTAATAAAGAATTGAATGTGACTTCTCTTGTAATTACTCATGACATAGGAAGTGTTTTTACTTTTGCAGATAAAATTGCCATGCTTTATGACAGGGAAGTTGTAGAGGAATCCGATGCATCGGTCTTTAAAGATTCTTCTAACCCTGTAGTTCAGCAGTTTATTAAAGGACTGGAAGAGGGACCTATCAAAGTATAACACTTTATTATGAAAATGATGAAGTCTTATACTTCATTGTTTGTTAATTTTCATATCCGGTTGTGACCGCTCCGGTCATGCCTGTATTAAGGAGAAAATCTTATGAAACTTTCTGTTGAAACAAAAGTTGGTATTTTTACCACTGTAGGACTCATAGCTCTTGCATGGATTATAATATACTACGGTGGTTATAAATTCGGAGAAGATAAGGGTTATACCTTTACTGTACTTTTTCAACGTGTCGATGGTCTGAAGAGAGGCGCAGACATTCAGGTTGCCGGTGTAAGAGTCGGACAGATTATGAATGTGAATTTTGATAAGGATCAGACTGTAAGGGTAATGGTTAAAGTAGAATCTCTCTCTGTAGATATTGACAGGGAATCCACTTTTATAATCGACAGTGGTATTGTAGGAGAAAAATGGCTTTCTGTAAGACCTAAAAGCACAAAGCCAAAAGGCTTTATAAAAAAAGACGGGAAAGATGTCCTCTATGGTGAAACACCTGTTAATCTTCAGGATCTGACAAAGGATGTAAAACATGGTATCTCAGAGCTTACAGGCACCATAAAAACAATTGATATAACGGCAAAAAATGTAAATAAAATAGTTGGCGACAAAGAAACACAGAAAGCTCTGAAAGATACGGTACTTAATGTCCGTCAGGCCAGTGAGGAATTAAACAGACTGCTTGTCAGCACGGGAGGCCATATAGATACCATATCGGCAGAGGTTCAAAATACTCTGAGACTCTTATCTTCCGAACTTGAAATGACTACGGCAGATGTGAGGGATAATCTTGATATGGTCTCTGGTGATGTATATCGTTTTACCAATACACTGAACAGGATTGCAGGAGATAATGAAACAGATGTGAGAGACATGGTAAGAAATTTAAAGAAGACCTCACAGGAACTTGAAGTTGCCATTGAGTATGTAAATACCTTTGTAGGCGATCAGGAGATTTCCAATGATATAAGAGAAACCCTTAAGAGCCTGAGAAGAACCAGTGCGACAGTAGAAGAAACTGCCACCAATCTTCAGGCTTTTGTGACAGATAAAGAACTTCAGCAGGACCTTCGTGATACCATATCAAATGCAAGAAGTACCCTTGAAAATGCAGATGCACTTCTGGCAGGGACAAGAGAATTTTTTGCCAAAAGAGATACATTGATTCCTTCCAGAGTATCATATCAGTTACTTCTTACGGGTGTGAGGAATGAAAACGGCGATATAGACGGTTCAGCCGATGTTCTTGCCAATCTTTATAATAAAAGCGGAGATGCCTATCTGCAGTTAGGTATAACTGACGTAAACGACCAGAGCAGAATGAATGTTCAGTTAGGAAAAATACTTGACGATAGAAATACAGTCCGTGTAGGTGTTATAAAAGCCAATTTCGGATTTGGATATGATTACAGATTTTCAGAGAATGCAACTGTTAATCTCGATTTCTTTGATATTGCTCATCCTACACTTGACTTTAAAACCAGATACAGACTTAATGACAGAGTCGACCTGATACTTGGTGTGGATAATATATTCAGGGATGAGCAGCAGGTAAAAATCGGAACGGGAATCAATTTTTAAGTGAAAAGCGAAAAGTGAAAAGTGAAAAGTGAAAAGTGAAAAGTGAGTAGTAGGAGCGAACCACTGTGTTCGCCCGGTACCGGTGAAAATACGCATTACGCATCACGATTATATTATCACGTATTACGCTTTAAATTTCCTTTTTATCTTTTCATATTCTTCAGGTGTTAAATGATTTTTTAATTTTTCAAGGGATTCTTCTTTTGATATGTCAGAACCTCTGTAATTATTATAGGCATGAGAAGAAGTTTTTTTATATATATATTCCATATCTTCGTCAAATAATCCGTTATTTTCAAAATACTTTATGGCTACTTCTCCCATACCGCAGGTCCAGCCGTAAACAAATGGGGCAGTAAGGAGCCCTCCTATTACCGGTATGAAATTACCTATGATTAATGCACTTATTTCTCCCATGATGCTGAACCCTGCAGCGGCAGCTATTTCCATAAGAGTTTTTTCAGGTTTTATTTCTTTCTCATAAATTTTCCCTATGGAAACAATCATGGCACACTGGAGAGGGAGAAGAAAAAATATATCGCAGAATGGTATTTTTACTGCTACAAGAGCGGCTGCCATTATGGAAAAGGTATGTATTATTTTTCTTGCTCTTGCCCTTTTAAATTCTTCTTCATCTATAAGTCTTGGCGGCCCGAAATACCTGTTATCATATTCATAGTCCACTTTATCATAATTATAATCATCTTCATCTTTATCATAATAAGAATTTATATGGGAAGCAGCAGAACTCTTCTTATCCATAATATTACCGCATCTATTACAGAATTTTGCATTATCTCTGTTTTTTGTTCCACATTTGGTACAGAAGTTCATATACAGTCCCCTTTACAGTGAGCAGTGACCAGTTGCCGGTTGTTTTATCAATCACGTATATTCACTCTTCACCTCAGGGCGTTTTATTAAACGCCCCTACTCACGACTCACGACTCACGACTCACGACTCACGTAAATTATATCATAAAACATAATGACCTCATAGAGAGGATTTTTCATTTTCTCTGTTGAAGTTATTATTAACTATTAACCATTAACCCGTTATGCGTCACGAACATAATAAGAGAAATATAAGGGAGGAAGCATATATGAATTTATCCTATCCTAAAGCTCCTGCTGTGTTTTCCGGAAGAAAAAAAATCCTTGAACAGCTTAAAACAGGTTTTATTCATTATAATGTGTTAATAATAGACGGTATGGCCGGTATAGGTAAAACAGCTCTGTCCCTTCATTTTGCCTCAATCATTGATTCTTCTCCCGATTTTTTCCCTTTTCACGGTAATGTAATATGGATTCAATGTGAGGAAGGGTGGAGAACAGAAACATTACTTTATGAAATCAATCATCTGTTTAAAGAAAGAGGGGAGCAAAATTTTGACGGATACCTCAAAGATAATGACTGTGACGGCATATTGAGGTGTCTTATTTTTCTGTTAAATAACAGTAATTATACTGTTTTTATAGATGATTACCACAGAATTTCAGATAATAAGAGATTTATAGAACTGTGCGCCAGATTCCTGAGAAAATCCAGAGTATTTTTTATCTCCAGGGAAAAACCTGATTTTTCACCTATGGAATGGATGGATATTTTTGAAGTTACCCTTCACTCTCTTGGCAGGCACGAGAGTTTTTGTATGATAAAAAAACTGCTGGAATTACATACCTGTACTTCACTGAAACAGCATATTATGGAAGAGATTTACACCGGGACAGGAGGTCATCCTTTTTTGATAAAATCTTTTTTAAGCCTCCTTGTATCAGGTGATAAGACAACGGAAGAATTACTCTGCCACAGGGAATTTTCCGGAGATTATATTTGCAGTCAGTTGTTAAAAGGCTTAAAAGACCGGGAAAGAGATTTACTTGTTTCCTTTTCAGTCTACAGAAAACCTGTCAGAAGAGACGGTATCATGTTGATTTATTCATATGAAGATATTGACGATATCATTGAAGGGTTAAAAAAGAAATTTCTTATAGAACTTGATGGAAATAAAAGATATTCTATGGATGGCCTCCTTCGCGATTTTTGTTATGGACAGAGCGATAAAAAACATCTTCATAAGCTCTGTGCATCTTATTATACTGAATTTATTCACAGAGAAGGATATACACTTGACCCGGGAAAAGAAGCTTTCTACCATTATTTTAAAGGAGAAGACTATGGAAAAGCTATAGAAATACTTGCAAATATTATGGGAGAAATGGCTTTATATTTTCAGCTCGGTGAACTGGAAGAATACATAGATAATATAGTCGAAATTACCGAAGAGATACCATCTTCTTTTTTCCTTGTAAAGGCGCAAATACTCAGAGTTACAGGAAGATCCCGGGAAGCCGTAAAACTTCTGGAGAGCAGGTCCGCCGCTCTGCCATTATATGAGAAACACAGATTCCTTATACTTTTATCACGTATTCTTTCCAGACTTGGAGAATGGGACAGAGCCATGGAAATAAGCAGAACAGTTATTCCCATATTGCAGGATCGGAGAGAGGATTTAGCCGGTGCATATGCCTGCATGGGATCGATTTATCGCCGTAAAGGAGATTATATGTCTGCTCTGGATTATTATAAAAAGAGCCTGGACCTTAATAAAAAATCGGATAAAAAACTGGAATTGAGTTTAAAACAGTCTATGGCAATTACTGTGGCAAAAAATGAAGTATCGGAAGAACATATAAATCGTCTTGAGGGATATTTAAATGAGGCTGAAACTCTGAATTTTCCGGATTTAAAGCTTTCCTTTAAAAATAACCTGGCTCTTGCATGTTATGATATTGGAAATTATGATAAATCATTGAAGCTATGGACGGATAATATAGAGAACTGTCGTAATTTCGGATGGAAGGAAGCAATTATGCATTCTCTGGTCAGTTCATCATTACTTTTTGAAGAAATGGGAGAACCGCAGAGAGCAATTTCTCAATATATAGAAGCATTACATATAAGTCGTACTATTGAAGACAATTATTTTCAGTGTCTTATCCTGTGCAGACTTGCAGGTCTTTATCTGATGCTGGGAGAGGTGGAAAAAGGAACAGATTTTACGGAGAATGCCCTGACTATGGCCTATAAATATGGATTTAAAGAATTACTTTCAGATATTAATATTAATGCCGGGGAAATGTACTTTATAAAAGGTAATAAAGACCGGGCTTCCCGGTGTTTAAATGATGTTCTTTCAGGTGAACATGCTTATCAACTGGCAAGAGCTTATAGATTGAAATATATTCTGGACATGGATGTATATTTTAAAGACAGGGCAGACGAATATCTGGCACAGGTTAAAGGCTACAAAAAAAGAAGATGTGAAAAGTATTTTGCTTATCTTGATGAACTGGCTCAGAGAATTTTTCCCTTATCATCAGAAAGAAAGTATATTGTTAAAATGCGTGACAGAAATTATGATGCCACTATAGATGAAATAGAAAGTCTCAGAAAAAGAAAAGAAGACTTTGATATTTTTCTGGACGGTATTGACGGTACTGTAATGGAAAAATCCATGGGACATATAGAGCTTTACAGAAAAAAATCCCTGTCAGATCTTTTATTTTTCTTTGTAAGAAATGGTGGTAAATTCTTTTCTCCCGGAGATTTATTCCCTCACGTATGGAAAGCTAAATATGTCCATATGACCGATTGTCCTACAGTGAAGATGTCTGTTTCCAGGATAAGAAAACTCATAGAACCTCATCCGGAAGAACCTAAATACCTGAAACTTTCACCGGTAAGGTATAAAGAAGAAAGAAAATATTATTTCGATGACTGGAATAATTATTGTTTTATTGAGGAAAAGAGGGGTGAGTCGTGAAAAGTGAAGAGTGAATATACGTGATTGATAAAATAACTGGTAACTGGTCACTGATAACTGGTCACTGGTCACTGGTCACTGATAATAACCGGTCACTGAATTCTACTTGATTCTATCGATTATCGATCGTTCAAATCCTTCCAGTGCTTTCCCGAGGGCCTGTTGATAACTTTCCTGGAGATGGACTGAAAGTCCTTTTTCTTTCAGTTTCACATTTAGAGGTATGTCAGGTTTGTTGAGAAAAATTAACTTTATTTCGCCGAAGATTTCAACTTCATTCAATGTTGCATCATATACTATCGTAGTCCCTGTCGTCATGGTCTGAAGCTTTCCGCATATGAGAAATAAAGCACCTTTGTCTTTTGCTATTTGACTCAGAGATTGAGAATTGTTTTCCATAATCCCGGAAATAAGACTGCAGAGGTCATTTTTCTTTTCCTGTGGAAAAACTATAAGGTCAAAACCATTCTGTTTTAAAAATTCCGCCAGCTCCTGATAGGCTCTGCTTTCTATATTTAAAGGAAGCTTTTCATCTATAACAATCATTACAGGTATTTTCTGATCCTTACAGAAACCTGTCTCACATATACTGACGAGTATTAATAAGGTAATAAATATCTTCACAATCATCGGCATAATACCTTTCCTCTTAAGGTTTTATAGAATCGTGCCAAAAACCCTCGTCCCCTTGTGGGCGAGGATGAATGGCACACCTCTTTTTACCCCCCGAAGGGGAAGAAGTTTTTGCGACAGATACTCGCAAGTTCTATCCCGGAACCTCTCTAAACCGGTTGGTTCCCATCGAGGTTGTTGTAAAGGCTTACTCGGCTAACAGCACTGTTCCTACCCCACAGAACTTTTAACTGTTAGCGACAGTTGCATAAAGCGTGAGAGATACTCTATGGTGTCATAACCTGAACAACTGCTAACTACAGTTTTCACTATAGCCCTCTAATCAATGTGAGAACTTACGATTTTCACCGCAAGCCTCGCCTCTTGTGGGCGGGGGTCATTGACTCGTACATAAAATATGACTTGTATCACAAGTCATATTGCAATAAGTATGCCATGTTTTTATTTTTATTAGCAAGTTTACCCTTCACTTTTCACTTTTCACTTTTTACCACAGAACCTGGTATTATCTTTTCTCCTTCTGATAAACCTGATTTTATTTCAGTATTTTCATTGTCACTCAGACCTGTTTCTACTATTCTTTCTACATGTCCTTTCCCATCCGGTATATAAACGACACTTTTCCCATTGCTCTGATGAATGGCTATATTTGGAACAGTAAGCACATTTTTCCTCTGAGCCACTACTATATCATTATAGGTATTCATACCCATCTTCAGCAGTCCTTTAGTATTATCCAGGGCTATTGTGACTTTATAGTTTGCAACATTTTCTATTGATTTGGTGCCTTCGAAAGCGGCAGAAGCCACCATAATTACTTCTCCTGAGAATTTTTCTTCTGGGAAATTATCGGTTGTTACAATTACCTTCTGGTATTCCTTTACTTTACCTATATCCCCTTCGTCTACCATGGCCTGTATGATGAGTCTGTCCAGATTTGCTATGATAGCCACAGGAAAGGTTGGAGAAACTGCCTGTCCCGGTACTACCTGTTTTTGTATAACAGTTCCGCTTACAGGTGCTTTAATGGTAGTCTTATTAATCTGATCTTTTATTTGCTGTATGCCTATTTCTAACTGTGTGACATTATGCCTTGCCGCTTCTGCTTCCTGTTCCCGTAAGGTTATCTGACCATAGAGGGCTTTTGCACTTTCCAGAGCGGAATAAGCCTGATCTGCCTGTGCCTGTGCAATATCTATCTGTTTTTTTGAAGCTTCTTTCTGTTGACTAAGTGAGGCTTTTGCCAGTCTGAGGGCTTCTTCTGCCTGTTTTACCTGTGTATCTGCTCCGTTCGTAGCCTGCCGGCTCTGAAGTCTGGCTGATTCTACTTTTTCTTCTGCTATCTTATAATCATTGACTGTTTTCTGATACTGACTTTCCGATAGTTCGTAATCCTGTTTGGATATAAATCCCTGACTGTAGAGATTTTTCTGTCTTTCATAATTTGATTTTGCCATATCTACTGCCAGTTGTGCCTGTGATAATCCTGCCGACGCTTCTCCTTCTATTACAGGAACCTGACCCTGTGCCTGTGCCATATTATCCTGTGCTGCTTTAAGGAGAAGCTCTCCGTCTGTTATTTTTGCCCTGAGCTGTTCCTCCTGGGAAGCGATCTGTATCTTTAACTGTTCAACCTGTTTCTGTGCCGCCCTGTATGCGCCTTCTGCCTGTGCTATTTTGCCTTTCACTTCTGCGGGCTGAAGTGATACGGTTGTTTCTGCCTGTTTGACACGTACCTGTGCGACTGCAAGGCTTGCCTCTGCCTGCTGAAGTTGTTTTAACAGATCATTTTTATCAAGTTCCACAAGAATCTGATCTTTTTTTACCACACAGTTTTCCTCAAAACAAATTTTTTCAACTGTTCCCATAATTTTTGGGGTTACAGCGACCTGATCCTGTTTTGTAAGAACCATGCCTGATGCGGATACTACTTCATTTATATCACCTTTTACCGCCGATTTTATTTCCTGTGTGGCAGTTTTCTCTTTTGTACAACCTGATAATATTATGATAAATGTTAAGAATAAAACGCAATTCAGTATATGTCGCACTGCAGTGCCTCCTTGTTACATAAGAATCGTGACGCGTAACGGGTGAGCGTGACGCGAGGCCCTTGGTTATTTATCTGTTTTTTGCTGAACGTCTTCTATTTTAATATTGGCTACATGCTCAACAGTTGCCAGAGCTATTTTATAATTATAGATTGCATTGATATAATCTGTTTTTGATTTTGTAAGATTTAACTGAGATGCAGTTACTTCCATTATAGCTCCTGCACCCTGTTTGTATTTCCCTTCGGAAATCTGTAATTGCAGTAAAGATAAATCTACTTCTTTTTCTGCTATTTCTATACAACTTTCCGCACTTTTTAAGTCAAGTAAGGCATTTTTTACTTCAAGTTCTATGTTTGTTTCAACCAGTTCCTTCTGTTTTTTTACCTGTTCTGTAGATGCATTGACTTTATCCATTTCAGCTCTGTCTCTTACGTTGAAGATGGGCATACTTAAGCCAAGCTCAATATAAAACCCTTTTCTTCCCATAGAATTATCATTTCTTACTGCATAACCTGTAATTACATTTATTGTAGGTTTTATTAATGCTTCAATAGCACTTATACTATCTTTTTGCTGAGAAAGAGCCAGATTTAATTGCCTTATTTCAAATCTGCCTGTAATGGCTTTTTTAAGTAATATTTTTTCATCTGTATTAACAGGTGTAAATGAATTGTCACTGTAAATTTCAATTGCTTCTTCCATACCTCTTCCCATAGCACTGTTCAGATTATTTAAGGATTTATCATATTCATTCTGAGCCTGAGAAGAGAGCATTTCAGCTTTTGTAAGGGCTATTTCTGCACTTACTTTATCTACCTGTGGCACAAAACCTGACTCGAAGAGTGCTTCTGTCAGTTTTAAGTGATCCTTGCTGGCTCTTATATTTTCTTCTGATAAAAGAAGTTGATCTTTTGCTTTAAGAGCAGAATAGAAGGCAAGTTTTACTTTATAAGAAAGATTTTCTTTTACAGACTGAAGCTTAATCTTTTCATTTTCTTCCTCAAGTCTTGCTGTTATCAGTTTTATATTTACTGCTCCTCCGTCATATATTATCTGGTTCATTTCCACTGCCAGAACTGCATCGAAGTTATCACTGTCCAGAGCTATTTGATTTATATCTGTTCCAAAGGGCAGAGGTTTTGAGAGGGTGAAATTTTGATATCCTGATTGATAGTGATACTGACTTGCAGAACCAATGGCATATATTGTTGGATATCTTTCTGCAAGTATTTCATCTACTTTTGCATGAGATACTTCTACCTGTTTTTCCGCAACATCTACTGCAGAATTATTTTCCAGAGCACAGTTTATACAATCATCCAGAGAAAGAGGCTTTTCTGATGCTTTTGTATCTGATGCTTTTGTATAGATTGTAAGCGATATTATAAAAATTAGTAATAATATAAATTTTTTGTTCATATGTTAAATACCCTCCGGCTCCGGTAAGGAGCCGGAGGGAGAGCTTTACTGTTTTATAGTGAAATAAATGTCCCTTTTACCATCTTTACTTGCTTCCCAGAAAGCATATACTTTGCCGGAAGAGTCAACTCCAATAGCCAGCATCTGCCCTGAACTGGTAGCTTCATCAATCTGAACAGGCGAACTCCACGGCCCACCGTAAGGTTTATAAGAAAAATATAATTTGTCAGTAGAACTGGATAAATCGTAGCTTTGCCATATTATATAAACATTATTTGAAGAGTCACATATTAAAGGAAGATGAGAACTGTCAAAGCCTGATGAATATATAACACTATCATTCCCCCATGACCCTCCTGCAGGACGATAGGACATATGAAGCCTGGTAGGTGTAACTGGTTGACCATTGGGATCAGTTGTACCACTTTCCCTCCATGCAAGATAGGAATTACCAGAACTATCTGATACCAGTGACAAAACTCTTAAATTAGAAACTCCGCCTGCAGGTATAATACTGCTGCTACTCCAAGAACCTCCTGAAGGTTTATAGGAAAAATGCATCCTGTCAGGTGAAATCTTTGTTGATGTCCCTGTCAGTGGGTCAAATACCCATGTGCCCTGTTCTTCCCATACTCCATAAAGATTCTTTGATGCATCTACTGCTATTTTAGGGTAGGTAAAATTAGCACCGGAAGCTATAGTAACAGGGGAACTTAATGGACCTGTCAGCGGGCCTGTTACAAAATCAATATTAACTGCTACAGGTGTAGGAGTTGGAGTAGGATATGGTACTACTGACGAACCATAACTGGTTCTTACAAGAGCATATACATTACCTTCAGAATCTACCTTTCCATCGCCATTCTCAGAGTAATTTTCGACATTTTCCCTGAGCAGAAAAGGTGAAGTCCAGGAACCATTTACAGTCTTATAGGAAACATATAGTTTATCATTTGTAAGTGGTTCACCGGTATTTGGATCAGATGTACCGCGTTCTCCCAGTCCCAGGTAAATAGTTCCTTCACTGTTAATCATAGCACCGTATGGATAGTAATTCCCTGTAGCTACGACTGAAGATGTTCCCCATGAACCACCGTTAGGTCTATAGGAAACGTGAATTTTATGGGGAGATGTATCTTCGTACCAGAATAAATAGGAATCTCCTGATGGTTTAACAAGTATACTCGGATTTCGTCCTGCTGCCGTTCCGTCACTCACCTTCACCGGTGTACTCCAGTTCCCTGCTCCCGGTGTTATGGTTGGATGGGGCTGTGTCGGTGTTGTTACTGCCCCTGTAATTACTATATTCGCTGTCACCTGGCTTCCTGCAGTTACAACTGCCTGAGCAGAACCTGTCTGACCTGAATTATCAGCAATAACTGTAACTGTTGTGGAAGGTACGCCGTTCATATCATAATGGCCTGAGCCATCTGTTACTGTGTAAATATTTGTATTTTCTATATAAACCTTTATATTCCCGACTCCCTGACCATTATGGGTAACTGTACCTGTAACTGTACCAGTTCCCTCTACAACTGTTACAGATACTTCTGCACTGCTTGACCCGCTTATAGCTTTTACTGTCCCTGTACCTGCTTTTGTAGCAGTAAAAATACCGGTAGAACTTATTGTCCCTATATCTCCAGATACTGTCCATGTTGCAGCGGGAGTAACCAGACCTTTTTCTCCGTCACCATAGGCGGCAAACTGACATATACCACCTGTTCCTACAGGAGAAAGAAGGATATCTGGAGAAATTCTGAAATTGGAAAAAGAAGAACCTGACGAATTTGGATCTGCTACAGGTACTTCCTGCTGAATGGAAACCCAGTACGGATGTTCTATTGTTAAGATTTTCAGACCTGAATTAACACCTGATATAGTAAAAGATCCGTCTTCTTTTGTAGCAACTGAAACATTGTCTATAGTTGCAGTTGCTCCTGAAAGAGCTTTATAATTAGCGGGAGGATTATTTGTAAAAAGTACTATCATACCGGGCTGTTTCCCTGTCTGTTCTGCAGATAATTTCTCATCTCCCAAAAAAGGAACAAAAACAAATCCACCCTGAGAGCCGAACACAGCGGAAACAATAGCAGCGATTGCCCCACAGCCTGAAAGTAAATATAAAGAACCTGATAAGAGTAACAATAATGAAATTATAAGATAATATCTTTTCATTTTTTTAACTTTCTCCTTTCAATTTTTACTATAACTGATTGAGAAATATGCAATACTGCTTATATAAAATATTTCTTTTATCTTAAAATTCTGTCGAAAAATAAAAAAATTAGCCTTATAGATTCCTCCCTCCCCTCAATGATAATATAAGTTGAAAAATACTTTGAAATGTAGATTATACAGGAAAAGCACATGTAGAGCAATAGTTTTTGTAAAAATTACTATATAAAAGCTTTATAAAAGCTTTTCCTTATTACTGATATGGCTTTAGATAACAAATTCAGGGGAGTTTTGTCAGAACTGGGGTGAAATCTTTCTTTTTGATGTATAAAGTTCTTCCTTCTGTCCTGCCTGTTTCTGTTCTGCTCGTCACACGTTACAGAAGCATATATTATTTATGCTCAATTTATGCTCATCTTAAGTAAATAACTAAAGTTTCATGTCAGTAATTTATCTATATTTATCGGCCTTATTTAAATTAAATACTTTCTACAAGATTTTATAAAAACCTTCTAACTTTTACAATACACTTTGCTCATGTCGTTAAAGACTTTTTTCTATCTTGTTGCTTTTTAAAATTCCCTGTGATATAATACTTCCAATTTACTTTCTTACACTTTATTCTACTCAAAAAAGATGCTCTTAAAGCTTTCTGTGATTATAGGAGATAATTATGATTTACGAACTGAGACAGAGTGCCCACAGGAAATATTACCTTAAGGTAGCTGACCGTCTTTCCAGATGGGGTTTTACACCGAATACATGGACGATGATAGGACTTTTTATGGGATTTTCCATGTCTTTGATGATATATTTCCGTTCCTATTTCTGGGCTATGATTTTTGGACTTGCTATGGCATGCTGTGACATAATGGATGGAGAAATAGCAAAACTCAAAAAAACTACAACTCCTTTCGGACGTCTTCTTGATGTTACAGTAGACAAATATGTGGAAGGTTTTATCGGACTTGCCGCAGGACTTTCCATGGAACCTGTTCTTATGCCTTCACTCATATGGGGTATTTTATCTATATGGGGAAGTGTTCTCATAAGTGTTGTGTCAAATGTAGGAGGCATACTTACAAAAAAGCAGCCCTTTAAACTTGTAGGCAGGGGAGACAGAGGTTTGATTATATGGGTCGGTCTTATACTCGGACTTATAAAACCTGTGTTTTTCAGCTACAGTATCATTTTGATAACAATTCTTTCACATATAACAGTTATTGTGATGTTAATAGAATATTCTATTATATTAAAGAAAGAAGAAAAACCTCTCTCTGAAAAAGAGGAGAAAATTTCTTCTTCATTGGAAACACAGGAATGTGTAATCCATTAAAATTCTTATATTGAAGAGATTTCCCGATGCTATTAATCTATGTTCTGGTAGGCTCTATAGCAGGATTACATTCATCCTGCTGGGGTGGATATAAAGATTCTCCCTATGAACCGTTTATTATTAAAAAATATATAAGAAGTATAATTGTCGGTGCTGTATTCGGTCTGATAATGCCTTTTCTTCTGAAGCTCCACGGTTATAAAGAAATTAATCTGGCTCTTTTCTTTGTGTTTGTAATTGCTCTGGAAAGGGTTTTTACAGAGACCCTCAAAGCGTTTTTCAGAGAAGAAAACCAGGAAAAATATAATATACCTACAAAGTTTCATTACCTTGGCAAAATTATAAATGGCAGAATATTGAGAATTTTTCTCGGTATCGGCTTTCTCGGTCTTATTTATGCCATGTTCTGCATACCTGAAATATACGGAAATTTTATAAAGATCCACTTTCTGACCTGTATTTTCTGGGGTGCTATGAGCGGTCTTGCTTCTTCTCTTGGAGGCATGTGGAAAGATGCTCCTATAGAGGGTTTTGATATTGTGAAATTCCCCAGAAGCTTTATTTTTGGAGGCATATGGGGAGGTATTCTGTCACCTCTTGTAAATACCGAATACTCTCTCCTGTTTTTTGCCTGCATAGGCTCTGAGAGAATGGTCGTTGAATGTTACAAAACGTTTTTTATGGGCGGCCCTTCCAGCAAGTTTAAAATAAAAGAACCTGTCTGTCCCGACTGGATTGAAAAGCGTAAAGTTCTTTTAACTCCATATGTAATTACATGGATTACTTTTTTAGGACTTTTAATTCCGTCTTTGATTAAGAAAATATTTTAAATATTTTTAATAAAGGATCTCTATAGTTTCATAAGAAATATGATAAAATGTGAAATTGCTCTAATTTTTAAGGAGGTGTATGACTACTGAAGTTTCGTTACGGAAGTGTGACGTAACTATTTCAGATAGTAATCAAGTTAAATTATGGATAACAATAAAATTGATTTTAAAACCGGGTCTATGTGTCCTACATGTAGAAAAATGCTGGAAGCCCATGTTTATGAAGAAAATGATAAGATATGGATGAAAAAGCATTGTCCCGAACATGGAGAAACTCTTGATATTTACTGGTCTGACCCTAAATCTTTTAAAAGATTTAATTATTACAGCGTAACAGATAAAGGGTTTGAGACACCGCATAACGACAAAATAAAGGGATGCCCTCTTGACTGCGGTATATGTAAAGAACATCATTCGGGAACATATATGCTCATAATGGATATTACAAACAGATGTAATTTGAGATGTCCTGTCTGTTTTGCCAAGGTTAATGAAGGAGGACATGTATTTGAACCTACTATGGAAGAGATAAGGTTTATGCTTGAAAATGCAAAGAAAGTAAATCCTGCTCCTCTTACAACAATACAGTTCTCAGGCGGTGAACCGACTGTCAGAGAAGACCTTCCTGAAATACTTGCCCTTGCAAAGGAGGTCGGTTATACTGCTATTTACATCAATACAAACGGCATTAAACTGGCGAAGAGTGTCGATTACTGCAAAAAACTTATAGACAGCGGACTTACAAAGGTATATTTGCAGTTTGACGGAACTACTCCAGACGTATATTTAAAAACAAGAGGATTTGATATTCTTCCGATAAAGATGAAAGCCATAGAGAATATGAGACAGGCCGGGTTTAAGAGTAAAGAAATAGCAGACAACTGTTTCTTCCTTGTTGTTACAGTGGCCAAAGGTGTGAATGATCATCAGCTCGGTGATATAGTAAGGTTCTGTGCAGATAATAAAGATGTCATAAAAACCGTTAATTTCCAGCAGGTTTCCTTTATGGGAAGAATGGATCTGGAATTCAAGGATCTTGTAGAACAGAGAATAACCACTTCCGATGGATTCAGACTTCTTGAGGAACAGACAGACGGAGCTATTACGGGAGATGATTTTCTGCCCTATGCCTTTACATCAAAGTTCCTCCATTTCTATAATTCATGGAAGATGCAGATGAAACGTTTTAAAAATGTTTCATGTCATCCCCACTGCGGAAGTCACTGTCTTACCTATGTAGATAACGGAAAACTCATACCTTATGCCAGGTTCCTTGATCTGGCAGGTATTGTTGATTTCCTGGATCAGCAGGCGACTCTTCTGGATAAAGGTACAAGCAAATTGAAGATTTCCTATAATTTTGTCACAAATATTGCGAAGTTTGTGAAAACAAAGAATTTACCGTCAGATCTGAATGTAAATACCTTTGTAAATCTTATTAAAGAGATTGTCACAACAGGTGAGAGAAAAACTGTTGACAGACTCAACAGGAATACAATCACCGTGAGTAATATGCATTTTATGGATCTCTATAATCTCGATGTTGAAAGAACCAGCAGATGTGTAATACATTATGCAGTGCCTGACGGAAGACTCATACCTTTCTGTACCTATAATAATTTATACAGACAGGATATAGAAAAGCAGTTCGGAAGACCTGCAAAGAGTTCTGATATCCCTGAAAAGGTGGAAAGTCCTGTATAGTCACGAATAGAATTCAATCATCATACAGGGGCACGGCACACCGTGCCCCTGTATGTGTAGAATTCTAATATATGTCTGAATATAAAATCCTCGCGTCACGCGTTACGCGTCACGTGTTACGTCAGTTAAAATTATGTTTCTTAAAATACTTGAAAACCTGATTATTGCGAAAAACAATTTTAAAGATAATTTTGTGAGAAGCCTTATAAGTATGATGGGAGTTACTGTAAGTGTGGCTTCTGTCATATGTATTGTTTCTGTCGGTATTGGTGCTGAAGCTGCCATAAGCAGTAAGATTAACGGACTCGGCCCGAACCTTATAACAGTTCTTCCCGGCGGCGGAGACAGTCAGGCCATAAGGCTTACAGGTCTTGTGAAAAGTAATCTGTCCATGGAAGATGCAAAAGTCATAGAAAAGGAATGTCCTTCCGTAAGATATGCAGTGCCTGTACTAAGTGATTCCGTAACATGTAAATATAAAAAATCCGAATACAGAACAAGTATTTCCGGCACCACCCCCGATTATTATGTTGTAAGAAACTGGTTTGTCGATATAGGCAAACCTTTTGATATTCAGGATTATAATTCCCAGAGAAGTGTCTGTCTCCTGGGAAGAACTGTAGTGAAAAAACTTTTCGGCAGGGAAGACCCGATAGGTAAAATCATAAAGGTAGACACTGCTAATTTTAAAGTAATAGGCATACTTCAGGAAAAGGGTATGATTATCATACAGGATATGGACGATACAATTTTTGTTCCTCTTTCGTCTATGCAGAAGAAATTGAGTCTGGGAAAAACTAAAAATGTAACAAATATACTTGTTCAGCCCAATGATTCTGATACTATGAACTCTGCCAAAAATGAAATTGTAGATCTGCTGAGAAAAAGAAATAATCTTAAAAAGGATAAGGAAAATAATTTTACCGTAGGTTCTCAGACAGAAATATTTTCTCTTCTTTCTGTAATAAGCAGAATTCTTACTCTTATGCTTGGAGGAATTTCTTCCATATCAATACTTGTCGGTGGAATTGGCATAATGAATATTATGCTTGTTTCTGTAGGTGAAAGGACAAGAGAGATTGGAGTAAGGAAAGCTGTGGGAGCGAAAACCCAGGATATTCTCATACAGTTTCTTATGGAATCAATTATCCTTACATTGATAGGCGCTCTTATAGGCATAATTATCGGTATCACTTTTTCCAGAATTTTAAGTTATATGATAGATCTTCCTGCTGAAGTCCCGCTTTATTATATGTTTTTTGTCTGTTTCTTCTCTGCTCTTGTTGGTTTAATAGCAGGTGTATATCCTGCTCTGAGGGCTTCCAAGTTAAATCCTATCGATGCTTTGAGATATGAATAATTTATCTATAATATATGTTATAATATAAATGAATTATTATATCCATGAGAGGTGTCTTATGAAAGAATTAACGCGTATTACGTTTGACCCTGCCGTTATGGGCGGGAAAGCCTGTATAAGGGGACTACGTGTAACAGTTGGCACAATAGTAGGGCTTGTAGCTGCAGGACGTACCAGGGAAGAAATATTGATGGCTTATCCGTATCTTGAAAAGGAAGATATTGATCAGGCACTGACTTATGCCGCATGGCGCGTGGAAGAAAGAGATGTACCGCTTGTAAAAATATGAATATCAATATTCTAATCGATATGAATTTATCTCCTGACTGGGTATCATTATTTACCGGTCATGGATTGAAAGCAGTTCACTGGTCTGCTGTTGGTGACCCGGGAGCGACAGATCGAACTATTATGGACTGGGCTCTAAGAAACAATTATGTTGTTTTTACTCATGATCTTGATTTTGGAACAATTCTTGCTCTGACTCATAGTACCGGCCCAAGTGTAATTCAGGTTCGTGGTCAGAATGTTCTTTCTGACTATATGGGAGATATTGTCATTATGGCTTTTCGTCAGCATGAAGCAGATCTGCTATCTGGTGCTCTGATTGTAGTAGATGAAAGTACCTATCGGGTTCGTATATTACCCATATAAATATTAAGGTTAGATAGAGGTAAATAATGTCAAAAATAGTTCTTGCAGATATAAAAGGAAAAAACGGTTTTGTCAATAAAGATACCATCGTAGGCGGCTTTGGCGCCAGATTTAAAGCTTTCTCTGTAACAACACTGTGGCTTGAATGGGTAAGAAGGGCCTATCAGAATATTCCCAGTATACAGATGTCTCTTCTTGCGTCTATTTTTAAAGAAGCAGGTCATGATGTTATATTTACGGACGGCCCTGTGCCTGAAGGTGATGTAGCCATAATATTGTCTTCTCTTGTAGATTATAAAAATGAACGGTACTGGGCAAGAAAATTTAAAGAAAAAAACAGACATGGAAAAACAGGATTTATAGGGCTCTGTGCCACCCATCTCCCTCATCTTTTTTCTTCTGCAGCGGATTTTATTATAAAGGGAGAACCGGAAGCAGCATGTATGGAACTTGCTTTCAGTGAGAAATTTTCAGGTATGATAGATTCTCCTGAGATTACAGATATGGACAGTCTTCCTTTTTCTGACTGGGAAATATTTAATAAAACAAAAAATGCTCTTCCGGGTACAATGAAATCTATAAGTAAAGTCATACCAATGGTCAGCAGCAGAAGCTGTCCTGAAAGGTGCAGTTACTGTCCCCATCGTATAGGAGGATCATACAGGCTTCAATCAATAGACAGACTCATAAAAGAAATAAAAAGAAATTACAGGCTTTTCGGAAGTCATTACATAATATTCAGGGATTCGAATTTTACGGGAAAAAAAGACAGAATTGAAGAATTTATGAAAGAACTGGAAAAACTCGGACTGGATATATATTTTGAAATAGAAACAAGACTTGATACAGTAGATATACCTCTTCTTGAGAGGCTCAAAAAACTCGGATTAAAGAGAATGACCTTCGGAGTCGAGTCAATAAACGAAGAATCTATGAGAGAACTCGGAAGGCGTCCCGTCCCTGACGAGCATCAGAGAAATATGATAAAATACTGCTGGAAAAAGGGTGTTCAGACCCAGGCTTTTTATATATTCGGTTATCTGAAAGATACTGTAAAGAGTATTGTGGAAACAACGAGATATTCTCTTGAACTTGATACTACTCTGGCTTCCTATAAAATCCTGACTCCGTTCCCGGGAACAAAATTTTATGAAGAGATAAGGGATAAAATTTTCGAGACTGACTGGGAAAAATTTGACGGTCTTAATTTAACATTCCATCATCCCGGTATATCGAATGAAGAGATGAAATTCCTTCTTGAACATGCCTATGCCAGATTTTTTGCAAGACCGTCTCAATATTTCAGATACAGAGGAAATTACGGCTCATACGGTCAGTATAAAGATCTGTCTGATATGGCAGATACATGGGCTCACGGTAAACATGACAGATTGATGATAAAATCTTTAAAAAAGAATAATATGTGGAAAGAAGATTTTCTCTGGAGGTGAACATGCAGGGGCGCACGGCCGTGCGACCCTGCATACATGTTTTATTTATTTACGGGGTGTTTTTTATCTGCCACGATACTTCCCTTTGCATCTGAAGGATTTATTATTGTGGCTTTAATAAAAGGTATGGATCCTGTTATTTGTTTTCTTTCTGCATCGGCAGGAAACTGTCTTGGTTCTACTGCCACTTATTTTATGGGTGTAATGTGTGATAATTATATAATAAAGAAATATTTTTCCGTAGATAAAAATAATTCCGCCATAAAAAAAGCCATAGAGAGGGTTAATAAATATAAAAGCCCCATACTTCTTCTTTCGTGGATACCCGGTATAGGAGATCCTATAGTTCTTGCATCGGGAATAATAGGGATCAGATTGAGGGATTTTATAATTTATACTTACAGCGGGAGAATTGTAAGGTATATTGTTATGATAGCAGGGTTCAAGTGGATATGGTAGATGCGTGACTGGAGGAACGTTATGAGTAAAAATATAAAAAATGCGATTATTGTAATAGTGCTTCTTGCAGTTATAGTGTTACTGTCTTTATACGGAGCATCTTTTAAAGATCATATTTTTGCCATGTTTCAGAAGGGTGGTAATGGAAATAAGCAGTTTCTTTCTCTTCTGGGCTATCTGGCTGTTCTTATCGGAACTATTGTTGAAGGGGAAACAGTTCTTTTCGTATCATGTATTTTCTGCGGTATGGGTTATATGAGCCTTCCCGGTATAATTCTTATGGCTACTATAGGGGGAGCTGCAGGAGATAATATTTATTTCCATCTCGTAAGGGATAATACTGATAAGGTAATTGCAAAATCGAAGCGTCTTCAGACATGGTATCCATGGGTCAAAAAGATGGTAGATACTTACGGAGGATGGGCTGTCCTTCCTTCAAGGTTTCTCATAGGTCTTCGTACTGCAATAGCCCTTGTATGCAGCAGCGGAAAAATGCCTCCTCTTAAATTTGCCCTTATAAATCTCCTGAGTGCCTTTTTATGGTCAACATTTTTCTGCTGTGCCATATATTACGGAGGAGAGACTTTCAAATATTATTTTGAATCCTTCAAAAAAGTCTGGATTATAGTAATGCCATGTATTATTTTATTGCTCATTATTATCTTTCTGGTAAAAAGAAGATTTACTAATTCCAGTAATGAAAAAACAAAGGAAGTTAAATAATAAATTCCTTTGTTTCCTACCTGTTGTTTTTCTTTATTATTTTCTTTATTATCTAATTATCTACTTATATTCCAGTCATCAGAAAATCCGTTAATCTGCTTGGGAAGATTACTGGCGGCCGCTATGGGAGTCTCAGGAAGATGATTGAACCCGTCCCTTATTGACTCGCTTCTACTATTTTTCAATGTTGCTGTAAAATGTTTATCTGTTTTTGGTAATAATGTATTATATGACCATGAAAGTCCTCCGTCCAGTTCCTCTGAGGCTGTTAACATACTGGCTGAATCTGCAGGCTGTTTAATGGCATCATTTTCTTTTATGCCAACTTTACCTTCAGGCATATAGTTTATCATAGTCCATTTCTTAGGTTCTTCATTTTTGCCTGTACCGGTATCTTCAGGGGGCTCAGGCATATAGTTTATCATAGTCCATTTCTTAGGTTCTTCATTTTTGCCTGTAC
>DAIOEN010000056.1:31312-35909 GCA_036746235.1 Vulcanimicrobiota bacterium
CTTCAGGGGGCTCAGGCATATAGTTTATCATAGTCCATTTCTTAGGTTCTTCATTAGCTTCTTTAGTTGATAATGGATTGTAAGGCCATGAATGTCCTCTGTCCAGTTCCTCTGAGGCTATCAACATACCGGCCGAATCTGCAGAGTGTTTATCTGTTCTGGGTGATAACGGATTATAAGGCCGGGAAGGCCCTCCGTCCAGTTTCTCGGGGTAGTAGGAAACGGTAGCTTTTGGAAGAGAGGCTCTTACGTCAGGATCTCCTTTTTCATCCAGGCTAACATAATTTAACCATGCCCATTTCCTCGGTGCCTGCAAGGATGAAGCACTTTCTCTTTCATCACTTTTTATAAATACTTCATTTTTTTCTATATTTTCTGCGGGTATTTCCTTTTTTTGTAACCCTATCCCAGGTAAGGTTCCTATAAATTTACTGCTACTTATCTGGTTATTGATTAACATTATTTAACACTCCTTACTGCTTTTTATCAACTTTTTATCTTTATTTATTCTTTATTGTCTATTATTTATTATAATAGATAAATAAAAAAAGTAAACAATTTTTACTGACAGATTTGTTACAAAAATGTTAATTTTTTTCCAACTTTTATTTTCCCATCCTGTTAATCCCATAAATCCCCCAAAACCCCTGTCCTATTTGCGTCCAGTGAGAATATTTCTCACTCCGTCTATTACATCTTCCGCAGACCAGAGGAGAGGGCGATTTTCTATTGTTAATCTGTCTTTTCCCGTTTCTGTTCCGTATATCCAGAGGCTATTATTTTTCTTTTTATCCTTAAATTGTACTTCTCTTATTACCATTTCTTCTATGGAAAGTTTCATTTTAAGAGGTATTTTAAGCATTTTTTTCTCATCTTTATGATGGGAGCTTATTTCATCCATAAGGGCATGTAAGGCTTCATTAAATAGAGAGTTGTGAAGGGGCTGAAGCTTTGTGTCATCAAAAGATCTGCTCTTCTGTCTGTTAAATATTTCTTCTTCGTATATAAGAAATTTATCGCTTTCCTGGAATAATCCTTTATCGAGTCTTCCCTTATAGAGTATTTCCGAAAAATACATGGGATAATATTTTGTGCTGAAATAGAGATATTTTATAATTTCTTTATATCCGTTGCATAAATCACATGTAGCTCTGCCTGTTCCTCTGCAATATTTACATTTCGTAGATTCAGGAGAAGGAGGAGAATTAACGTTTATCTTCTTTGTTTTTGTTGTTATTCCTTTTCCTCTGCAGTCTTTACAGGTAATATCACCGTCTCCTCCGCATTTCGTACATCTTACGACTTCTTTCGAATCCGGGAAAATATAATGTTCATCCAGTTTTGTTGTGAAATTTTCCGGAGGCCCTGTTATCGGAAACTCTTCCAGGGATTTATAAGATGGCTCCTGAAATCCAGGGTTTTTCTGTGCCTCATCACTGCATGGCTCTATCCCCTCTTCAAGGAGTCTTTCCAGAAAGAGTACTTCTATAGAAATTATAAAACCATTCTCTCTTACTATTTGAGTGATATCTATTTTTTTCCCCAGATCCCTTGAAAACCAGCTTACATTATTGCCCCAGTTGTTTATAATATTTTTTATATCATTTATAAGTCTTTCATCTGTTATTTGCTCTTTAAAAGGTTTTCTTGTGTTTAAATCACATATTATTTTCTTTCGTTCTATTACAGGAGAAAGAGTTTTACGTGGAATTTGCCTCAGACCTTCCTGTGAGAATTTCATAGCCTGCAGCATGTCATTTGCAGAGGAATATCTGTCTTCAGGTTTTTCCATGACAGCTTTTATTATTATTTTTTCTATTACTTCCGAAAGTGACGGCACTATTTCTCTTACAGGTCTGAAATCACATGATACAGGTTCCACGCCTGTGAGAAGACAGTGCATCGTTGCTCCCAGGGCATATATATCACTTCTCGGTTCAACAGATCCTCTGTACTGTTCCAGAGGGGCATATCCGAATGTTCCTATGGCTGTCTGTCCTGAATAGATATTACCCTGAACAGTTCTGGCTATACCAAAATCTACAAGCATGACTTTTTTATCGCTTTTTCTTATCATTATATTTGAAGGTTTTATATCTCTGTATATAACAGGTGGATTCTGTGAGTGAAGATAATCCAGGACTTTTAATGTTTCTTCTGTCCAGAACTTTACATGTTTTTCCGGAAGGCCGGGAGAACCGTATTTTTTTAATATGTCTCCCAGATCTTCTCCTTCTACAAAATCCATTACTATGTAATATTTATTATCTTCATCAAAATAATCTGTTACCACAGGCAGATTGGGGTGTCTTAATCTGGAAAGAAGCTTTGCTTCTTCATAAAAACGTTTCATTGCATACTGGTTTTGTTTTTCATCTGTAGAGGTAAAGAGCATTTCCTTTATGGCAAAGGTTTCATCAAGTTTTATATGTTTGCCTCTGTATATGGAACCCATACCACCGCTTTTTATTAATTTTTCTATTCTGTATCTGTTGCCGAGAATCTTTTCCCTTGTTTCATTTGTCTGTCCCTGAGTCATAAGATTTCCGCATTTAGAACAAAATTTTGCTTTTTCTCTGTTACTTGTTTTACACTTTATACAGGTTACTGGCATAAACTCCTTGTTTTAGCAGTTATCAGCTAAATCTGCTTTCTGGCTTCTGACTGCTTAACCTTATTTTGTATTCATCCTGAGTTGTAAAAGAGGCTGTTTGTTTTTTGTAAGTAAGGCAGCACTTATAACATATTTTCCCGGGTCTACGGACTCACCTTTTGCATTTACCTGTTTCCATGCTGTTTGAAATGTTTTTTTCTGCCCCTGTTTCAGGACTATCTGGTTTTCTTTCTCTTCATATCTCTTACCATACGATGATTTCCATACATCCATACCATAACTGAAAAATACGAAATTTACCTGCCGTCTTATGATAAATACACAGGACTGTGTTGTTTCAAATTCCAGTTTTACAGGTTTATCCGTTATATTTTTTACAGAAAGTTTTATATCTATATCTTCTCCCTGTTGAAATATTTTTTTACCTGTTTCCAGGGTGAATTCCAACTGACCTGTGGTGAGAGAAGTAGTTGTATCTGCCGGCTGGTAATAATTACTCAGAAGATTCATAACTACAACAAATATGGTAAATATTATGAGCAATATAACTATAAAGGTTCTGATATAAATCACCTCGTAAAATCATGACGCATTTAATGAAACCAGCTATAGATTACATTATATTTTATTTATAATAAAATGTAAATATATGTGATTTGAATTATCATTATAAACAATTAAGATCTCCCGTAACGCGTTACGATTTCCATTGCCTTTTTTCTCACTTATGATATAATAATTATGATGATATATTACGGTCACCGGTCACCGGTCACTGATTCCCGGAGGTGTTTTTTTTAGTGAAAATTAAAATTGTGTTCTTAACACTGGTATTAGTGTTTTCTACTTTCTTTATAGCTTACGGAAGGGTAGGCATGGTTGTGAAGGTTGTATCACATGAGGAGATTATAGTAAGCCTGGGCAGTGATGATAATATTCAGACAGGTGATACTCTCCTTATTTTAAGACTGCAAAAACCCATTGCAAGAGGAAAGGTTGTGAGTGTTTCCGGTGAGAACTCATGTAATGTAGTGATAACTGAAAAACTTTCTTCTTCTATAGCTGACCTTGGAGATACTGTTACAAAAGATCTTCCTTCATCTGGCAGAGATAATCCTCCTGTGTCAGTCGGAGAAAAGCCACCTGTTCCAGATGAAGTCACTTCACAGCCTGTTAATATAAAATATAGCCCTTCAAATAATCCTGCAGACGATTATTACAGTGTCCTTGCCATGAGAACAAGGGCAATTAAGATAGAAACAGGCAGTAAAAAGGAAAACAATACTTCAGATGATGATGACTGGGAATATAATCTTGCCAATCTTGGCCTGGCTATAATGTACGGCGACCCTTTATATATGGCTACAACAGCTACGAGAATGTCTTCAGACAGAATTGATTACAGTGATTACAACAATTATAATTACGGGCAGCCTGATTACGGTAAGCCTGTTACTCCTCCTGTGTCAAAAATTACAGTTGTAATGTGGGATCAGGAACTTTTCAGGGTTTATTCTACATACCGTCTTTCTCAGAGAACAGATGTTAATAATGATATGAAAACAAAGCTTATGCAGCAGGAAATAAAAAATAGAGGTATATCTACAAACATAGTATTTCAGCTGATTATAGATAATGCAAGTCATTCGGACATGAAGCTTTCTCCTTTCAAGGATAATGCTTATATGATAGACGGAGATGGCAACAGACATGATATGATAAGATATGACACCGTTTTTGATAATACTGTGTCACAGGGGCAGAAATCAGACGGTTATATTTATTTCCCTAAAATATCTACTGATAAAATAGAACTGCACCTGGAGAATATATGGCAGGAAAATTATACTCTTGAATGGGAATTGAAATAAGGTTTAAAGTTTACGTGTAAAGTTATACTCTAATTACCGTAACAGATAAAAGGTTACCCGTAAAAAGCTTCTGCCTGGCAGGCTATGGAGAAGAAAAATTAGTTTTTTCTAT